>DATHPY010000092.1:0-5227 GCA_035483315.1 Puia sp.
ATCGTGGCGCAAATTTAGACCTTGCTTTTTTTGGATTCACTGATGAAGACCTGGATAAGAATTTCTTTGCAGGAAATCTTATTGGTTTAGGAACAACTTCACTCAAAAATATTTTGCAACATCTGCAAAAATGTTACGCCGGTCATGTTGGGATTGAATTTAAATACATCAGCGATCAGAAAACGATTGATTGGATCACCAATGAAATGGAGAAAAAATTTATTGATCCGCTTTCGCTCGATACAAAAAAACGCATTTTAGAAAAGTTGAACGAGGGTGTGATGTTTGAAAAATTTCTTCACACAAAATATATAGGACAAAAAAGATTTTCGCTCGAAGGTGGGGAAACTACAATTCCGGCGTTGGACACGATCATTAATGTTGCGGCTGATCATGATGTGCAGGAAGTGGTTATCGGCATGGCGCACCGCGGACGACTGAATATTCTTGCCAATGTTATGGGCAAAACTTACGAACAAATTTTTAGTGAGTTTGAAGGAACTGCCACACTCGATCAAACGATGGGAAGCGGCGATGTAAAATATCACATGGGTTATGGTAGTGAATTGCAAACACCAAATAAAAAAACTGTTCATCTCAAACTGATGCCGAATCCTTCGCATCTTGAAGCGGTTGATCCGGTTGTTGTTGGTTTTGCGCGCGCAAAAGCGGACGTGATGTACAAAAGTGATTTCGATAAAATTCTTCCCATATTAATTCATGGCGACGCATCCGTTGCCGGGCAAGGTGTTGTGTACGAAGTGTTGCAGATGAGTGAGCTCGATGGATATTATACCGGTGGCACCATTCATTTTGTTATCAATAATCAAATTGGTTTTACAACGGATTTTGAAGATGCGCGCAGTTCGGATTATTGCACATCGCTGGCTGGCGCCATTCACGCTCCGGTATTTCATGTTAATGGAGATGATCCGGAAGCTGTGGTGAAATGCGCTGAGATCGCTACACGTTTTCGCCAGGAATTTAATTCGGATGTTTTTATTGATATGGTTTGTTATCGTAAACACGGACATAACGAAGGCGACGATCCGAAATTTACGCAACCATTAATGTACGCACTGATTGATAAACATCCTAACCCGAGAGAAGTGTACACGCAATTTCTTTTGGAGCATGGGGAACCTGATGCAATAGAATTGGCAAAAGGGATGGAGAAAAAATTCTGGTCGGATCTGCAGGAAAGATTGGATGAAGTGAAACAAAAACCTTTGCCTTATTCTTATCAGCAACCAGAATTATGGTGGAAGAGTTTGCGTCGCGCCACGATGGAAGATTTTGATTATTCGCCGATGACTGCCATCAGCGAAAAAGATTTTAGAAAAATATTTGACGCGATGATGACCTGGCCTTCTGATTTTAAGCCAATAAAAAAGATAGAAAAAATTTTACAGGATAAGATCAAATTATTTAATGACGAGAAAAAAGTGGATTGGGCAACCGGCGAATTACTTGCTTACGGAAGTTTATTATTAGAAGGAAAAGATGTACGCATGAGCGGACAGGATGTACAACGCGGAACATTTTCTCATCGTCACGCAGTGTTACGCGATGAAAATACAGATGCGCCATATAATCGTTTAAGCAGAATTCCGGATGCAAAAGGTGAGTTTAGGATTTATAATTCTTTATTGAGCGAATTTGGCGTGCTTGGTTTCGAATATGGATACGCGTTAGCAAATCCAAACACGTTGGTTTTATGGGAAGCACAGTTTGGAGATTTTGCCAATGGCGCGCAAACCATGATAGATCAGTTCATCGCTTCATCCGAACAAAAATGGCAGCGCATGAACGGCGTAACATTATTATTGCCTCATGGTTATGAAGGTCAGGGACCTGAACACAGCAGCGCAAGAATGGAAAGATTCTTACAAATGTGCGCGGAGTTGAATTTGGTAGTGACTAATATTACAACAGCGGCAAATCTTTTTCATGCATTCAGAAGACAGCTTGCATGGCCATTTAGAAAACCATTGATAAATTTTTCACCGAAGGCAAATCTTCGTCATCCCGGAACTTATTCTCCGATGGATCATTTTATTAACGGCAGTTTTAAAGAAACGATTGATGATGATTTTGTAAATGCAAATGATGTGAAAAAAGTTTTATTCTGCACCGGAAAAATTTATTTTGATCTGGTTGAGCGCCAGCAAAAAGATAATAAGAAAGATGTTGCGATAATCAGGCTGGAACAATTGTATCCGTTGCCATTTGATCAATTGGAAAATTTGTATAAAAAATATGCTAACGCAACATGGTTTTGGGTTCAGGAAGAACCGTTGAATATGGGCGCTGCCTCATTTTTACAAATGAATTTGAAAAATCTGAATTACGGATTTATCAGTCGCCAGCCGAGTGCATCAACGGCAACAGGTTACAGCAAAGTGCATCAGCAGGAACAGAATGAGATTATTGAAACAGCGTTTAGCATTTAATTGATAATTAAAATTCGGTTGAAGGAAATCGTACATCTAACATCGTAAATCGTAAATAAAAATGGTTGATATAAAAGTTCCATCAGTTGGAGAATCCATCAGTGAAGTAACGCTGGTGAAATGGTTAAAAAATAACGGGGAATATGTTGATCGTGATGAAGTGATCGCAGAATTAGAAAGTGAAAAAGCAACTTTTGAAGTAAACGCTGAAAAAGCAGGCACATTAAAAACAATTGGCAAAGAAGGTGACACATTAAAGATCGGTGACGTAGTTGCGCAAATTGATGAAACGGCCGCGAAACAAGAAAAGAAGGCGCAAGAAACAAGTGACAAGGCGCAAGATGGCAACGCACAAGTTGCGGCAAAAGCTCCTGAAAAAAAGAAAGAAGAAAAAAAAGCGGAACCTGTCAGCGCTTCCAACGGACAACAATCATCTGCCAACGACGTAAAAGCAACGCCTGTTGCGGCTGCAATGATCTCGGATAAAAAAGTTGATGCAAAATCCATCAGTCCAACCGGCACAGGCGGTAAAATATTAAAGCATGATGTTCTTGATGCATTGACTAATCCAGGCATAACTCCCGGCCAGCCTATGTTTGGTCGTGATGAGCGAAAAGAAAAGATGAGTAATCTGCGAAAAACAGTTTCGCGCAGATTGGTTGAAGCAAAAAACACTACGGCGATGCTCACCACTTTTAATGAAGTGGATATGAGTAACATTATGGCGCTGCGTACAAAATTCAAAGATAAATTTAAAGAAAAGCACGGCGTGAATCTTGGCTTTATGAGTTTTTTTACCAAAGCAGTCAGTTATGCTTTGCAGGAGTGGCCAGCAGTGAACGCATATATTGACGGAGATGAAATTGTTTATCATAACTATTGTGACATATCCATTGCCGTTAGCGCGCCAAAAGGTTTGGTAGTTCCGGTTATACGCAACGCGGAAAGTTTGAGCATGGCCGAAATTGAAATGAAGGTTGTTGAACTTGCAACAAAAGCGAGAGATAATAAACTAACCATGGAAGAAATGCAGGGCGGAACTTTTACAATTACTAATGGCGGTGTCTTCGGTTCATTGATGAGCACACCAATTATTAATATCCCGCAATCTGCAATTTTAGGAATGCATAAAATTGAAGAGCGTCCGGTAGTTGTAAATGGGCAAATTGTAATTCGCCCGATGATGTATTTAGCAGTAAGTTACGATCACCGCATTATTGACGGACGCGAGTCAGTTAGTTTTTTAGTAAGAGTGAAAGAACTGCTTGAAAACCCTGACCAGCTTCTATTTGGAAAAGATCCGGTAAAAGCTTTGCTGGAATTATAATTCACCATTTAATAAAGATTTCTTTTGCAACGCTTGCATTTACAGGCAGGCGATTATATTTTTACAGTAAATAAAACGCTTATCATGAAAACCATTTTTAAAATCATTATCCCATGTCTTATTTTTCTTTATTCCTGCAAAAAAGATAACGGAAGTGGCGGCGGTAGTCAATCAAATGGCAACCTTGTGAGAATTTTTGAAGGAACAGATGTTGATATCAATAACGACACCGTATATCTTCTTACTTATAATTCTTCCAACCAATTAGTCACGTTGCTTGATAGTCTTTACCAGGATAGTCTTGTTGCAACTTATGATGCTTCAGGAAATCTTAGCACAGTAAATGATATTGGCGCTTTTGGTTTGGGCAGCACTTCATTTATTTATAATACCAATGGAACGCTTGCTCAAATAGATGCCAATGTTGCCGGAGAAAATGAGCAATATGTTTTTGAATATACAAATGGTTTTGTCTCCAAAAAAAGTTATCTGTCGGATTTTGGATTAGGTGGTTCTTTACAACTATATAGTTATGATGTGTACACGGTCAGTAATGGGAATATTACTGACATGAAAGAATATGACGCTGCCAATAACCTAACATCAGAAACAACATTTACTTATGGCGCGCAGGCAAATCCTTTTAAAACGCTCAGTCTTTTTAATTTTGGAAACAGGCTGGGAACACAGGATATTATCAACTACGAAACCTTCTTTAATAAAAATATTCAAACAGGTTTTACAACCAGTAGTTTAAGTTCAACTTCAGCACTTACATTTAACAGTCAGCAAAAACCAACAAAAATCATTACTAACGATCAGATCAATGGCTGGCTTTTGACCTGGCAATTCTTTTATAAATAAAGGATCGTACAATTAATAAGATGTAAACTTGCAACATACAATATTGCATGTATTACCAATCTTATTTAAAGACAGCAATTAAATTGATCGAAGAATTTGACGGCTCAATTCCTTTACAATATTTTTTAAAAAAGCATTTTGCAGCGAATAAAAAATTTGGTTCAACAGACAGAAGATATATCACTGACCTCTGTTACACTTATTTTCGATTAGGACATGCATTAAAAAATTTAGCTGTTGAAGAAAAAATTTTGGCAGCCATCTTTTTGTGTAATAATTCAACGAATAACCTTCTTGATCATTTCAAACCAGGATGGAATAAAAATATTTCTCTTTCCCTGAAAGAAAAATTATCAATTATCAATTATCAATTTTCAATTACCGACGTTTTTCCGTGGAAAGAAGAATTGAATAAAGAAGTTGATCATGAAAAATTTTGTGAATCATTTTTGGTACAGCCAGATCTGTTTTTAAGAATCAGACCGGGAAATGAAAACTCAGTTATTACTAAATTATCAGAACATAATATTTCATATAAGAAAATTGACGAAACTTGTATTGCTTTAAATAATTCAACAAAAAT
>DATHPY010000093.1:0-2822 GCA_035483315.1 Puia sp.
CCCATGTCAATAAGTTTATCAACAAAAAACAACCTGCTTTCAAACATTTTCTGATGAATCAATACACTACCTCTTGCCTGTGTTGCAACAACTAAAACAATACTTAACAGATCTGGTGTAAATCCCGGCCATGGATGATCGTAAATGGTGAGTACGGAATCATCTAAAAAATTTTGTATCTCATAAATTTCCTGTTCGGGAATATGAATATCATCACCCGAAAATTCCATTTGTATTCCTAACTGTTTAAATTTATCGGGCATGATTCCGAGATTTTCAAGACTTACATTTTTAATAGTGATATCGCTTTGCGTCATCGCTGCAAGACCAATAAAAGAACCGATCTCGATCATATCCGGCAACATCCTGTGTTCTGTTCCTGTTAAATAAGTAACTCCTTCAATAGTTAATAAATTACTACCAATACCACTAATTTTTGCGCCCATGCTGTTTAGCATTTTGCACAATTGCTGAATATATGGTTCGCACGCAGCGTTATAAATTGTTGTAATTCCTTTTGCCATTGATGCGGCCATAATTATATTGGCGGTGCCGGTAACAGAAGGTTCATCTAATAACAAATTTACTCCTTGTAATTTCGGCGCTTCAAGATGAAAGAAGCTGTCTTGTGTATTATAATCGAATGTTACGCCGAGTTTTTCAAAACCAATAATGTGTGTATCCAATCTTCTTCTTCCGATTTTATCGCCACCTGGTTTTGGAATAAAAGCTTTTCTGAATCGCGCAAGCATAGGCCCGGCCATCATTACAGAGCCTCTTAATCTTCCGCTTTTTTGACGGTATACCTCGCTGTGTAAAAAATCTATATTGACATCATCAGCCTGAAAACTGCAAACATCTTTCGAAATGCGATCAACCTTTACATTCATTTCTCCGAGCAATTCAATTAAAAGATTTACATCTACAATGTCGGGAATATTTGAGATGGTAACTTTTTCCGGAGTGAGCAATACCGCGCTGATAATTTGTAGGGCTTCATTTTTTGCGCCTTGCGGAATTATTTCGCCTCTTAATTTTTTTCCACCAATAACTTCAAATGAACTCACGATATTTTTTTACGAATGTAAAATTAAAAAAGTAGCAGGTGAAAAAAATTCACCTGCTACGCATTGAAGACTAATTATTTTCTAAAAAACTAATATCTTTTCTTTTTAAATTTTCCGTTTCTGTCGTTACGGTCATTGCGATCGTTTCTGTCGTTTCTGTTGTTATTATTTCTAGGCTGAAATTTTTGATTTCTTTTATTTCTGTAATCACCACCGCCTCCACCATAACCACCACGGTCGCGATCCCGGTTATCACTGGCGCGATAACTTTTTACATAAGGTGTGTTGGTGAATTCCAACTGTCCGCCGGTAATATTATTCAACTCACTTTGAATTGCATCGTCATGCACAGTTTCTTTATGCCAGTTGTTGTAAGCAAGCTTCATGTAATAAGCGATGGAATTTGCGAAACCATTTCTTTTTTCCTCGTTTTGTTCACTGAGCGCTTTATTAATAACTAACTCCAGGTTTTTACCAAGATGAGAAAATTTCGGATAGCGTTTTGGATATGGAAGCGGATCTGGTCTTGCTTTCAATGTTTCTCTTGTAGGAATTGGATATGGAGATTTTACATTTAATTTAAAATCGGAGATAAGAAATAGATGATCCCATAATTTATGCCTGAAATCTTCTACATTTTTTAAATGCGGATTTAAAAACCCCATCAGTTCAATTACAGACTGGGCATTGCGCTGGCGCACTTCAGCATCTTCAATCGTAAGTAAATATTCAATCATTTTTTGAATATGCCTTCCGTATTCACGCATCACGAGGTAATTGCGCGTAGTATTATATTCCATCAAAATAGTTTTCACAAATGTAACGATGTTTTGATAATGAAAAAGGGCTTTGATTAAAAGCCCCTTTTCGTTTAAAAGTTTTCAAGCTAATTATTAATTAATACTTTGGTTATGTATTGTTGGTTGTGGGTTAAATCTTTTGCATAAAGATAATATAAACCGCGTGCAGGTGCGCTGGTTAGATTTAATCTTATTTGATTATTCCCGGAAACAGTTACTGCATTTTGCTGAATGATTTGTCCGGCAACATTTACCAATTGAATAGAGAAATTTGCATTTTGTATCTCATCAAACGAAAATATCACAGAATTTTTTACAGGGTTCGGATAAACCTGCATTCCTGCAGAAACATTTTCTCCATTGATATTTACAGATTTTATAACAGTGTAAGTTGATTTGCCATCTGCGCCGGTGCGTTTAACCCGGAAGAAAATAACTACAGCTTCATTATTGCCCAATGTATATTGAAATTGATATTGCTGATTTACATCTGACACTTCTGAGCCCGATTGTTCGTAACCAACGGGAGTATAACTTGAACCATCTTTGCTGTATTCTATTTCATACGTAAACCCACTTTGCTCATTTTCGGTTGTCCATTGCAGTTGTATAATATTATTTTTTTTGACTGCCGTGAAATTGATAATATTTTCTGCAAGAAGAATTATAGGGCACCAGTAGTAAGTTAAACGAAATGCGCCCCATGAATTTGCCTTAATGCCGGTGATATAATTTACTCCACCAAAGAGAGCTCCGGATGTGCCTGTTAACCCCGTGCTGAAATTCACATTACCCGTTGATCCGAGATAAGCAGCAACATCTGTTGTACTTGATGCTGTAGCAACATTATTAATTAACGTATCTGGGCCGAAAGTGGTTGAATCTCCCGGTAATCTTGTTTGTGGTGGATGCAGGTCTATCTTGTCCGTATCCAATACAACAGGCCCGTACGTTT
>DATHPY010000094.1:0-6461 GCA_035483315.1 Puia sp.
TCAATTTGATTGATCACCGAAGGGATATTTTTTGAATTGACACGGACCGCTATGCTTCCCCAATCTTCATCTTTTTTAATTACAAGTGGACCGACTTTGTCGTGCATGGAACTAAAATTAAAATTCTTCACCACGCCAACTACATGAAATGGCATTCCTTTGAGTGCATTGTTATTTCCCCAGGGACGATACAAAATCTGGTTCAGTGGATTTTTAAATCCTAAAAGTTGTACTGCGGCTTCATTAAGAATAATAGCAGTGGAATCAGAAATAAAATCTTTTGAAAAATTTCTTCCACTGTCTAATTGCATACCTAATGTGGGAATATAATTTTCATCAATATTAAATTCAGTTAAAATAATTGCCTGTTTTGCATTAAGTGTTGCATCGCGAAACCATCCATTTTGACTGAAACCACTTCCCGTAGGAAGACTGCCACTTATAGTAGCATTTTCAACTCCGGAAATTTTCAGCAGATCTTGCCGGAAAGGTTTTATTTGTTTGTCGAGATTATATGCATTGTGTATTATTAAAACCTGGTCGCGGTTAAAACCAATTTTTCTGTTGTATATATAATTAAGTTGATTATAAATTACAATGGTTCCTATAATTAATATAATTGAAATGCAAAATTGAAAAACAACCAGGCTGCTGCGAAGCCAACTACTTTTGAAACCCTTTGCTATTGTGCCTTTCAGCACCTGCACCGGTTGAAAAGCTGAAAGATAAAATGCGGGATAACTTCCGGCAACGCAACCAACGATCAACACTAATCCGATCAGCACCGGCATCATCCATGAAGAAAATAATGTACTTACGAACATTTCTTTTCCCGAAACCTGGTTAAATAACGGGAGTAATAAAATCGCGAATCCTAATGCAATTAATAACGAAAAGAAGCTTAGTAAAACGGATTCGGTTAAAAATTGAAAAATCAAATTCGATCTTGTTGAACCTGCAACTTTTCTTATACCAACTTCTTTTGCGCGGTTTGCAGAACGAGCGGTGGAAAGGTTCATGAAGTTTACGCAGGCAATAAGTAAAATCAAAACAGCGATCACAGAAAAAATATACACGTAATTAATATTTCCGTTTGCTTCCAACTCATAAGATTTGTCTGAATGCAAATGAATATCTGCAAGCGGCATCAAATGATAAAGAAAGTGACCACCAGTTTGACGCACATCTTTTTCGCTGGTATGCAATGCATCTTCTAGTGAGCGCATGAGATAAGTATTTATAATTCCATCAACACTTTTTTGAACAGATGCCCTTGTAGCAGTTGGCTTCACCAAAATATATGAGTGCGCATTATTGCTCAGCCAGTCATTTGCATTTTCATTCTGTGTGCCGCGCTTGCGTATAAAATTGAAATGAAAATGAGAATGTGACGGCATATCTTTTATAACCGCAGTTATTTTACAATAAGTATTGTTGTCTATATATAAAGTTTTTCCAACTACATCGGTGCTGTTAAAATATTTTTTTGCGGTGGTTTCATTAATTACCATCGTATTGGGTTCATTCAATGCGGTTGCAGCGTTCCCGGCTATTACCGGAATGGCAAATACTTTAAAAAACGTTGAGTCTGCAAAAACTGAATTGTGATCTTGTATATTCTGATTATCTTTTTTTACTAAAATATCACCCTGGTAATTAAGTCTGACCATTTGCTCTACCTGCGGAGATTCTCTCATAAGCGTTGGTCCTAATGGATCAGGAGAAATGGCCGCGTTAAACCCGGTACCATTAAAATAAAGATCCGCATCGAGGCGGTAAATTCTGTCCGCATTTGGAACATATTTATCATAACTCAGCTCATCCACCACATATAAAACAATAAGGAGACACACACCAAGTCCGGCAGATAAACCAATAATATTAATTGCAGAAAAGACTTTGTTTTTCCACAAATTCCGGATAGCGACTTTCAGATAATTTTTGAACATAGAATTAATTTCCTGTTAGATGCTTTTCCCCGTGATTTTGTTACTGTTATCAGCTATTATTTTCTGATTTTTTTAAAGTTTTATTTTGGTAGCCGGCATTTGTTCTTTATTGAGCATCGTTGCGTCGCACTCTTGTACTTTTTATTCTTTATTGAACTCTGGTCTCACAAATTCTAAATCTCAAATTTTAAAATCATTCTTTTTGTCTGAACCACAATTCCGACCTGATCTTTCTCATTTAACTGATAAACTGTTTCAGTATAATCAGCTTAATAAGACTAAAATCGTGGTTCAGACATTCGCAATTCACCATTGACCATTCACGAGCTCACTCAGTTCTCAAACTCTTTACCGGATTTGCGACTGCCGCTTTTATTGCCTGGAAGCTGATCGTAAGTATTGCGATCAGCACTGATAAAATTCCGGCACCGGCAAAAACCCACCAACTGATATTGACACGGTAAGTATAATTTTGCAACCATGCATTCATAATATACCAGGCAACCGGCGCCGCGATAAGAAATGAAATGACGATGAGTTTTAAAAAATCTTTTGATAATAATGTAGTGATGCTTGTTACACTTGCACCGAGCACTTTGCGTACACCAATTTCTTTTGTACGATTTTCCGCCATGTAACTTGCAAGACCAAATAATCCTAAGCAGGAAATAAAAATGGTGAGACCTGCAAACAAAAATGAAAGTTTTCCGGTGCGGCTTATTTCTCTGAATCTTCTGTCGTATTGTTCATCAGCAAAATAATATTCGAACGGATATTGCGGATTATATTTTTTAAAGATCGCTTCTGCTTTTGCAATGCCGGCTGCCGTTGAGTTTGCAGGATCTAATTTAAAATGAATGATGTAGAAAAAATTCAGTGGACCTCTTATGATCATAGGATTTATGGTAGCTTCAAACGGCGATTCGAGAATAAAATCTTTCACTACGCCAACTACATGCCATTGCTCCGGATAATTTATTCTCCGGATAATTTGTCCGACGGGATTTTTCAGACGCATTGCTTTTACAGCAGCTTCATTCAACAACAGAGCTAAAGTATCTGAGGGATATTTGTAAACATCGATATCGCGCCCTTGCAAAATTTTTAATCCTGCCGTCTTGGAAAGGTCAGCATCCGATCCCAAATTGATGAATTCAGTTCTGTTATCTGCAGCAGTGCTTCCAGTCCACTCATAGCCTGAACTGCTATTCCATCTTTCTGTTATCGGACCTGAGGAGCGTGTAACAGAAACCGCGGCTCCGCTTTTTATCAATTCATCACGGATAAGCTCATAATGTTTGTCTACCTCACCTTGAGCAAATGTATAAACAAGATTGTTTTTATTATATCCAAGATCGCGTTCGCGGCCATATTCAATTTGTTTTTGTACAATGATGGTTGAGATAATTAAAATGATCGCAAAACTGAATTGCATCACTACAAGCACTTTTCTCGGAGTGATCAGCGCCCCCGTTTTTTTAAATGTTCCTTTTAAAACATTCACTGGTTTGAACGACGATAAATAAACTGCCGGGTAGCTTCCCGCAATAAGACCGGTTGTTAAAACAAAACCAAGCGATGTTAACCCAAATACCGGGTCTGCATAATCTATCGAAAGTGTTCTTCCATCAATAAGTAAATTAAATGCAGGTAAACAAAGTTGTACAAGTACAACGGCAACACCAAATGCAATAAAAGAAAGCAAAATACTTTCGCCGATAAATTGTGCAATAAGATTTCCCCTGTGTGCGCCCGAAACTTTTCTGATGCCAACTTCTTTCGCACGTTTTTCACTTCGCGCGGTGGAAAGATTCATAAAATTGATGCACGCTATCAGCAAAGTAAATGCTGCGATCATACTGAATAATCTTACCATTTCAATTCTTCCGCCAACTAATTTTCCATTCTCTGCTCTTGCATATAGATACGCTCTCGTCAATGGTTGTGTAAAAACTTCTGCTGTTGACTGATAAGGCGCGTCTTTAGTATGGTCGATAATAATGTTTTTTATTTTTGAGTCGAACGCTGCCTGTGATGCACCTGGTTTTAATAACACCCAGGTGAATGCAAAATTATTTGTCCAGTTATGATCTTCCCAGCCAAGCTGCGACATGAAACTCCATGGCAATAAGTATTCAAAACTAAATATGCTGTTTCGGGGTAAGTCGTCCAGAACACCTGTCACTTTAAAATTTGCATTGCTGTCAATGCGAACCGTTTTTCCATAAGCATCCTCATTGCCGAATAATCTTTTTGCAAGATCTTTTGTGATCACAATTCCTGATGGATCGTTCAAAGCGGTTACAACATTTCCTTTGATCAATGGGAATGTGAACATGGTAAAACAACTACTATCAGCAAAAGCGCCGCGAACATTCAAATGTTTTTCTCCAACAGATAATAAAAAAGTTACGTTATTGAACCGCATGACAGATTCTACTTCCGGGTAATCGTGTTTCAACGTAGTTGCAAGCACAGCCGGCGTTTGATTTATTGCATACACATCACCGTTAACTTTATTCCGGTTGTAAACCCAGTAGAGCCTATCAATATTTTTATGAAATCTGTCAGTGCTGACTTCGCTTTTGATCCAGATCAGTATCAGCATTGCGCTTGCCATGCCAATTGTAAGTCCGAGAATATTAATTGCCGATGTTCCTTTGTTACGAAACAATTTGCGGAACGTGATCTTTAAAAAGTTCTTTAGCATAAAACGATATTTCTAATTTAGAGATCTTGTGAAGTAGTGATTTCTTTCCGCCTCATCCTTTTATCCTTCTCCTTGCAGAGAAGGACGGCACTTTATAACGTTACCCAACATTTTATCTTCCACATCATCTTCTGAATATTTCTTACCTATTATCACATCATCATATTTGCACATTATCAAATTATTCCGTTCTCAAACTCTTCACTGGATTTGCAATCGCCGCTTTTATTGCCTGGAAACTAACGGTCACCAATGCTATAAAAATTACGATGAATGCTGCAATGCCAAACATTTTCCAGGTGAGTATTATGCGATAAGGATAATTTTCGAGCCATTTATTTGCAGTGTACCATGCGATCGGAATTGATAACACCAGCGCAATTAATACGAGTTTCAAAAAATCTCTCGACAAAATTGTTACCACATTACTCACTGATGCGCCAAGCACTTTGCGTATACCGACTTCTTTTGTTCTTTTTTCTGCAGCTAACACAGACAATCCGAATAAACCGATAGAAGAAATAAAAATGGTAAGTATGGCGCTGCACAACATGATCTGCTTCCACTTGTTTTCCGCTTCATAATTTTTTAAATTTTCCTGGTCCTTGAATTTAAAAGTGTATGGATTGTATGGAAATAAATTTTTAAAAACTTTTTGAATATGTTGCAGGCTTGCAGCTTCGCTGTTTGGCTTTATTTTTATGTACGCAACACCAAATCCATTTGGCTGCATGGTGAATAATTGCGGATCTACTCCTTTAGCGAGCGTTTCGTAATGATAATCTTTTACCACGCCAATCACTTTAAATTTTTTATTGTTCTTGTACCAAAAATTCACTTCCTGTCCAATCGGATTTTTCCATCCCGCTTTTTTTACAAAAGCTTCGTTAACCAAAACCGATTGCGAAGAATCTGAAGGATATTCAGTTGAAAAATTTCTTCCGGAAATCACCGGAATTTTCAATAAAGGAATATACGTTTCATCAACAGTTTCGTAAGCAAATTGAATGGTAGAATCGTTATTTACTTTTGCAATGGTTCCCCAAAAGCCGCCATTTTTAGGAGATACATTTATAATCGAAGGCGCTTTCAGCAATTCATTTTTAAATACAGCAAATTTTTCGGGCTTCATATAATTTTCAACCATAACTAAGTTGCTGTCATCGTATCCAAGTTTTTCGGTAGTAAGATATTTAAATTGAGAAAAAATGGTGAATGTAGCAATGATCAAAAATGACGCTAACGCGAACTGTAATACCACGAGCGATTTTTGTAAATAATTTTTTCCCGCAAGTTGAAAACGGCTGTACAAAGTTTGTACAGGATTATATTTTGATAAAACAAGCGCCGGATAAAAACCTGCAAGCAACCCGGTGATCAAAAATAAAAGGACATAACCCGCCACTAATTTTATATCGAAAAGATATGAAAGTGCAAGCGCTTTATTAGCAAGTTCGTTGAACACCGGTAACACCAATTGAACGATCAATATCGCAAATACAAAAGCAATAAAACAAAGTGTGAATGATTCGCCCAAAAATTGAATGATGAGTTGTTTCCTTTCTCCGCCAACGACTTTTCGAATGCCAATTTCTTTTGCGCGTTTTAACGATCTCGCAATGGTCAGATTTATAAAATTGATACAGGCAATTAATAAAATGAAAACTGCAATTCCTGTCAATATATAAGAATAAACAGGGTTACTGCCATCAACAAGTCCGTTACTTGCACCAAGATCTGTGCTGAGATGCATTTCTGTAAATGGCTGAAGCAGGAATATTTGTTTGCTTTTGACATCATAT
>DATHPY010000095.1:0-6408 GCA_035483315.1 Puia sp.
TCGCAAAGACGCCAGGGAGCAACATGGCAAAAATTAATTCTAAAAAAATTTGAAAAACGAATAATTTAATTTTACTTTGTAATTCAAAGTACTTTTATGTATAGTAAAGAAGAATCTTTAGAAACCCTGCAGGATATAAAAAAAATGATGGAACGTTCTTCCCGGTTTATCAGTTTAAGCGGGTTGAGTGGAGTTGCAGCTGGGATTTGTGCGCTGATGGGTGCTTGGGTTGCTCATGCTAAAATTGAACAATATAAATCTGAAATAATTCCAGAAAAGGCCAACAAAGGTATTTTTGATTTTTCCCAGTTAGGATTATTACAGGAATTAATAATAACAGCGGCAATAACATTCATTGCGGCTTTTGTTTTTGCTTTTGTTTTCACTTATCTGCGCAGCAAAAAAACCGGAATTCCTTTGTGGGGGTTAACTGCAAAAAGACTTTTAATCAATACTATTATTCCTATGATAGTTGGGGGCATTGTCATATTGCGGATGATGCAATTGGGCGATTATGAATTGATCGGAGCATCATGTCTTGTATTTTATGGGTTAGCCTTAGTAAATGCTTCCAAATATACGTTTGATGAAATACGATATCTTGGTTATGCTGAATTGATTTTGGGTTTAATAAGTTTTTGGGCGGTCGGAAATGGATTATATTTTTGGGCTGCAGGTTTTGGAGTGATGCATATTATTTACGGAATAGTGATGTGGTGGAAATATGAGCGTGTTAAAAGTTAAGGAATGAAGAATCCGATTGATAATTTAAATAAGGTTTTCGACAGTCGTATCCGTTTGGGTGTGATGAGTGTTTTGCTTGTGAATGAAGAAATAAATTTCAATGACCTGAAAGAATTGCTGAAAGTGACTGATGGAAATCTCGCTTCGCATCTCGCAAACCTTGAAGAAAACGGATACATAAAAGTGAGAAAAGGATTTATCGGACGAAAAACAAATACCACTTATTCAATAACAAAAGCAGGTGAAAAAGCATTTAAGGAACATCTTGGCGGATTGGAAAATATGATACGGGGAGCAAAATAATTTTTTTTAAATTTATACTTTGTAACTCAAAGTACTTTTAAAAATAGAAAAAATAAGTCATGAAAACTTCTGAACAATGGGTGAATTATTTTAAAGAAAATCTCCAGGTAAAAAGAATTGACTGGAACCAGCCTCCTTCAATTTCAGACAGTGAAATATCTATAGTTTTGAAATCGCTCCAGGCATGGCAGCTAGGCGAAACTTCAGACGGAAAACATTTGTTGAAAGCAAGCAAAAAATACGCAAAAAAAATTGATGATAGTTTCTACGTAAAAGCAGTTGAGTTATTTATAAAAGAAGAACAAAAACATGGGAATAATCTTGGCAGATATCTTGACATTATTAATCGCCCGCGGATAAAAAATAACTGGGGCGACACGTTGTTTCGTAAAATCCGGTATTTCAATTCAAGTATGGAATTGTGGACGATTGCTGTGATTACGGTAGAAAGCGCCGCACAAATATTTTATCAATCGCTGAAAGATGTAACCCATTGCAAATTATTAAAACAGATCTGTACTGATATTTTGATTGATGAAGCGCCGCACATCCGGTTTCAGCAAGAAAGGTTGGCAATTATATTTCAATCAAAAACCACTGCTGGCAGAACCTTTTCTTACCAATTCTATAAATTTTTTTTCCTGAGTACATCTCTTATTGTGTGGATAGCGCATAGAAAATTATTTGCGGCAGGCGGTAATGATTTTAAAAAATATTTTATGAAAATGAAGAACAAATCAGCAAAAACAGTCGGGAGATTAAAATCTAATTTGAATGAGACTTATACTTCTGTAAATCTCAAAAATATTTTTCAGAATTAAAATATGCATATGAATAACTCAATTATTACAAATTATCTCAGCGCTGTAATAATAATAACAATACACTGCTTGTTGATTTACGCCTCTGTTCAACAAGGATACCGCACTTCAGCTAATGATCCGCAGATACAGCTTGCCTCTGAGATCAAAAATAGTTTGGAGCAATCGCGTTCCATTGAAAATATCTGATACAATTGATTTAGCGAAAAGTCTTGATTTTTTTGCAGTGTTATACAATAAGGACGTGGATGTTATTCGATCATCTGCTTCCTTGAATAACAAGAACCCTGTTCTTCCAAAGGGAGTTTTCGATGTTGTAAAAATCAGCGGTGAAGATCGTGTAACATGGCAGCTGCAAAAAAATGTACGTATAGCAATGATAATAATAAAAATAAATCCTGCTCCTGTAAATTATGCTGCTGTTGGGCTGTCGCTCCGGGAAACTGAATAAGAGAAAGCGATTTATTATTCATGTATTCATCGGTTGGATTATTTGCATGTCAATTATTTCCATAAATGCAACCATCTGCTTTTTCACTAAAAAGAAAATCAGTAATGGATAAGTTATTAAAACAAATAAAAAGATGGTTATGGTTTTTTGTGATTATTTTATTTTTAAAGGCTTAACAGCTATTCCGGCTCAAACAGAGCTTGAGTTTTTGCAAAAATTTTTTTCGCGATAATGCGATAGGAAATTGGTTGAAAAAAGTTTTGCAGGGAATATTTGTAACAGAAAAATAATTTCCCTTTTTTATTTTATGGATATGACTGACTGGCATTTGCGCATTTTGTTCTTGCTATACTTTTTGCCGGTGTAATTAAAAACCCGGTGAGAAATAAATGGATAATTGAATTTGGAATATCTCCTGCCTGTTGAAATTCCTTTTGCTATGATTGCCGGTATTATCGCGGTATTCCAATAGGCTGGAGACTTATTGATTGTTGCTTCGGGGTTTTTGGATTGATAACACTTTTGATCTGTTATAAAAAAATTCAGCAAGTAGAATTATTAAACGATTTACAGCTGAGAATTTAATTTGAATAATCGATTTTTGCTTCACCAGTTTTACATCAATTACTAACTCGTAATACATTTTTCATTTTATGTTCAAAATAAAATATTCATTATCCATCATATTGATTCTTTTATTATTTGGTTGTTTTAAAAAACATCAAAGCACATGGGAAGTGTGTGATAAACTTTATGTTGAAACTTTTCTTTTACATCCAGCAGACGTGGTCGATTATTATTTGACGGACTCTTTAACATTTAGAATGTTCCTTGATAAATTGGATAATGGACATGAAGGTTGTACTGTAACTTGTAAAGGAGATAGTGTAATAATCGAAAAATTTACTTCGTTATCCGATACCATACCAACAATTGATAAGTCAGGTGAAGACACAATTGGTAGTTACAAGCATTTTTTTGAAAAAAGATATTCAATTTACAAGATTTAAAAAACAGGGGAAATTTGAATAATATTTTGGTATAACAACGCAAGAATGTTTTATAGAATTACCGAAGCCGGTTACAAAAAATTTCTTCTTTTAAAAATCTACGCCCATCGAAAAATACCAGGTTGGTCCGCCGCTGAAAAATCCATTCATTGGCCAACCTGCATCAAGGCGAAGGAAATATCCTAACAGCGTGCTTCTTACACCGAAGCCATAACCGCCCGCAAATGGACCAATGCCACCGGCTCTTATCAATACGGTTACATCAGAATTTTGAAGTGTATAAGTTGATGTTGGACGGGTTATTTTATTATAGCCGCCATTCCATGCTGTTCCAAAATCAAAGAATTGTACCAACTGGAAATTTCGAAGGAACGCGTTGTTGATTGGCTTGTTAATTAATGTTGCAAAAACCGGCAAGCGCAATTCGCTGTTGAGGATAACATCATTGTTTCCGTTTGCTACGTTTTGATTGTAGCCACGCAAATTTACGGCGAGCGACTGGAACGCGTAAGAATCATCCTGCGGTTGCGGCAAATTATTTGCTTTTGGGAAAAGCCATCCGTCAGTTCCGCCGAGATAATAAATTACTTTTTGATTTCCCCAGGAAAAATCTCCCGCTCCGCGAACTGCCCAGATAAAATTGCGGTAGATGGGATAATAATTTCTTATGTCGAAACCAAAGTTGAACATTTTACGGCCCTCGCCAAGTGAAGGTTGATTCATCTGTACATCAAAATCCATATATGCTTTGTAACGCAAGCCATTCCAGATATTGGTTGCTTTTAAAACAGTGTTGTCAAAAACATATTCAAGTCTTGATACCGCAAAGTTTTGTTTATTGATCGGTGGTGATTTTAATATTATTGAATCTATTTGCGAATAATAAATCACAGCCTGCGAAGGATCGTCATAATATCCCGGTTGTAACACCCACTTGCTCGTTCTAACGCCTAAGTATAACCGTAAACTTCTTATTTTATCAAATGGATATTTTATTATTCCCTGATATAAATTTGTGTACGATCTCGCATTTTCATAAAGTCCTAAAATTGACGTGTCAACTCCACTGACTGGTAATGCGACTCCAGCCTGTGACTGGCGATAGTAGACAAATGAAAAGTCAACTAATTTTTTTAAATAATCTACGCGGCCAAACCACTCAATGCCATCAAGAAAAGAAGATGAGTTTGGCGTAAATGTGTTACCGTTTGTTGTTATTGGCTGCGGACTGGAGCCACCTAACAATGGCAAACGGAATCCTCCGGTAAAACGGATGTCTTCGAAAAGATCAAATACAGAAGCTTTGAACATTCCGCTGAATGCGTCAACGCCATTAAGACTTACCGGTAACGAGCCGGTGTATGGTTGGTATTGATTAACGAGTACATCATTATTAAAACCTGCCGTGAAATTATCAATCGAAAATTTTAATTTATATTTTAGCAGTTTTGCTTTTTGCAATGTTCCTTCTTCGGTTTGCGCTATTTTTTCTTCCTGTTGTTGTTGTTGTTGTGCAACCTGCGCACGCACGCTTGTATCTTTTGGTTCTTTATCAAATTCGCTCTGGAAAAAATCCGGCTGTTTTTTTGCCGTGTCTGGTTGCGATGGATTTGCAGGAGTTTTTGTTGTCTGAAATTTGATCGCCTCTCCTGTGCTCACCTTTGAATTGAGAATAGTTTCCTGGCGATAGTCTGTTATTTTTGGATTGATATTTCTTTTCTTTAAAGCGTTCTCATCTACTTTTAATTTGTATAAAAATTTCAGATCGCCTTCTTGTCTTACTTCACTTACCTGTCCATTATCACCGGCAATTTTTGTTTCTTTTAAACCGCTTTGATAATTGGTGAGCGGAAACGCATAAGCGGAATCTTTTGTGATGGCGAAAGTAAACATCGTATCAGGCTCCGATTTTTTCTGCGCCTGCAAAACAGAATCTAATTCCTGCCGATCGGGATTGCGCAACACTTCATCACCTATTTTATAAACTGTATCAATGCCTGCTCTTTGAGTTGTAAAGAAACCTGCGTAACGATTATTGATTCCATTTTCATCACTTATAAAAGTGAAATGGAAATTATTATATTGAGTTGGGAAACGTGCGTCTCCATATTTTAAATGTGTGAGCTGAGAGATTTGTTTGAACTCAGACCTGTTCCAGTTATCTACTAAAAAAATATTGTAATGATGATCCGATGGCAAAATACTATCTCCGGTTGCGGCGGTTGCAGACGGACGATTTGACGAATAAATGATTCCCGTTTTCCCTGGGAATGAAACAAAAGAAGCATCAAGATCATCATAAATATCATTAGTGATTTGCTCCACACTTTGATCATCCATCTTATAAACAAAAATATCCGACTGACCTTTTTTTACAGCGCTTAATAAAAGTGTATTGTCATTAAGCATGTATTTCATATCCTGAATCTGGTCGAACATAGGCAGCTCCTGCTCAATGGGTTTGTATCGTTTCACCAAATCGTAAACAAACAATTTTATTTTTCCGCGCGTCCAGTAAATAACTGCAAGTCTTGTTCCTTTTCCATCCCACGCGATTAGCGGATAATGAGGATTGAGTATATTATCATTGCTGCGAACTCCATTTTTTAATAAAACTTTTGTGTTAATAAAATTTTCGTGCAATACAACATTGTATTGTCCGCGTTTAAATTCAACAACGGCGTAAGTCTGGCTGCGTGGAGCAGGGTTTGGTGAGAAATAAAAAAAATCTTTGGCGACGTTAACTTCTTCTACTACTGAAACTGATCCTTTCGGAAAATTGCGTCTTCCGCGAATATCTTTTTCATACTTTTCCGATTCTTCATTCATGAAATCTTTCAACACTTCCTTGAACTTTTTTTTGCAGATGCGTTGTGATGCGTTGTTAAGACTTCTGTACACTCTTGCCAAATAAAGAAAATAGGTTACGTTTTCTTTTTTATACCTGTCTGCAATGTATTTCCAAAATGCATGACCGGCGAGATCAGGCTTTTCAAATGCCAATTGGTAAAAATTATTATACCTGCCGGAAAGAAGCGCGGATTTCAACTGATCATCCAAATCTGTATTCCATGCTTCT
>DATHPY010000096.1:0-3825 GCA_035483315.1 Puia sp.
TGCAAAACAACTAAGTGCAGAAAAGCAATTTGACAGTTATCTTGATACCGCAGATATTGATCATTTTATAAAAGAAATGTCTTCACACCCACATCATGTTGGCTCTCCGGGTGATAAAGCTGTATCTGAATTTATTTATAACAAATACAAAAGCTGGGGTTTTGATGTAAACATTGAAACTTTTTATGTCTTATTCCCTACTCCAAAATTTCGTTTGCTGGAAATGACAGGTCCAAAACCATTCAAAGCATCTTTGATGGAAATGCCTTTGAGCGAGGATGTAACGTCTGGTCAAACAAAAGAACAATTGCCTCCTTACAATTGCTTTTCCCCGGATGGAGATGTTACCGGAGAATTGGTTTTTGTTAATTACGGTGTGCCGGAAGATTATGAATATCTTGAGCGGTTAGGCATTGACGTTAGAGGTAAAATTGTTATCGCTAAATATGGACATTCCTGGCGCGGCATCAAGCCAAAAGTTGCGCAGGAGCATGGCGCAATTGGTTGTATTATTTATTCCGATCCAAAAGATGATGGATATTATGAAGGCGATGTTTATCCGAAAGGCGCATATAAAAATGAATATGGTGTACAAAGAGGTTCGGTAATGGATATGCCGATTTATCCCGGCGATCCGCTAACGCCGGGCATTGGCGCAACCAAAGATGCAAAAAGAATTGACAGAAAAGACGCAACAAATTTGTTGAAGATTCCTGTTCTCCCGATAAGTTATCATGATGCAACTCCGTTGTTGCAATCCCTTGAAGGGCCTGTTGCCCCCGAACAATGGCGCGGCGCTTTGCCTTTTACTTACCATATCGGTCCGGGAAAAACAACTGTGCATTTAAAATTGGAATTTAACTGGGACATTAAACCCGTAAATGATGTTGTTGCTAAAATGAAAGGAAGCGAATATCCTGATGAATGGGTTGTGCGCGGAAATCATTTTGATGCATGGGTAAATGGCGCAAGTGATCCAATAAGCGGACAAGCTGCAATGCTGGAAGAAGCAAAAGCTGTTGGCGAATTAGCAAAAACCGGTTGGAAACCCAAACGCACCATTGTTTATTGTTCATGGGATGGTGAAGAGCCTGCGTTGCTTGGCTCAACAGAATTTGTTGAGCAACATATTACAGAGTTGCAGCAAAAAGTAGTCACGTATATTAATTCCGATGGAAACGGAAGAGGATTTTTGGGAGCTGAAGGCTCACATGCTTTAGAGCTTTTTGTAAATGAAATTGCGAAAGATGTTATTGATCCGGAAATGGGCATCAGCATTCTCGACCGTAGACGCTCTCACGACCTGATTGCAGCAGAAAAAGACAATAAAAAATTACAGGAACTGCTCAATAAAAAAACAATTGATATCGGAGCGATGGGTTCTGGTTCGGATTATTCTCCATTTATACAACACGCCGGTATTCCATCTCTCGATTTTGGTTTTGGCGGCGAAGATGGCGGTGGAGAATACCATTCAATTTATGATTCGTATGATGATTACCATCGTTTTAAAGATCCGACTTTCGTATATGGAGTAACGTTAGCAAAGACTGCTGGTCGTGCAACATTGAGGCTCGCAGATGCAGAATTGCTTCCTTTCGATTTTAAATCTTTTGAAAAAACAGTAAGCAAATATCTCACTGAATTATTAACGCTCATTGATCAAACGCGTGAAAATACAGTTGCACAAAATAAATTAATTAAAGAGCAGCAATATAAATACGCGGGCGACCCAACAAAAAAATTATCAGCGCCGGTCATTAAAGATGAAGTTCCGTATTTAAATTTTTCATCGTTGCAAAATGCTTTGCATGAATTGGAAAAAACAACAAGCCAACTTAAACAAGATCTGGGAAAAACAATTCCGGCAGATAAACAAGACAGTATTAACAAACAACTTTATCACGCAGAGCAAAATCTTTTAGCGGATAATGGCTTGCCAAGAAGAGGCTGGTATAAACACACCATTTATGCGCCGGGATTTTATACAGGTTATGGAGTGAAAACATTACCGGGCATTCGCGAAGCGATTGAACAACGAAATTGGAAAGAGGCGCAGGAACAAATAGAAATTGCTGCAAAATCCATCACAAAATTTAATGAATACCTGCGAAATATTGTGACACAGATCCAATAAAAGTCTTTCAAGATGCAAGACTCAAGATTCAAGGTTAAATTCGAAGAGACCTCCTTGATTTTTGTTCCTTGCCTCTTGTGCCTTTCACTTGAGTTTCGGATTTATTTCGCTAATTTTATAATACCCTCCTCCGAATACGCTAACCTTTATTTTTGAATTTTATTTCTGATTGAAATTATTTTTACGATATACCAAACGTATAGTTGCGGGGGTAATTGCCTTGTTGCTTATTGCCTGGATAATTCTATGGGCTTATCTGTCGTTAAATAAAAAAGGCATTGCAGAAAAAATAAAAACTGAATTACAAAAGAAAACCAGCGCAACAGTTTCCATTGGCGAAGTCGGTGTTTCATTCCTTCACACATTTCCTTTTATTTCGTTGCAGCTTTCAAAAATTGTTGTGAGAGACAGTTTGTGGGCTACACACAAACACGATCTGCTGAACGCTGAAAAAGTTTATGTTCAAATAAATCCATTTAGATTTTTACTGGGAAAATCTCCGCTGAGAAAAGTTACTGTGGAAGATGGAACATTTTATCTTTTCACTGATTCATTGGGTTACACTAATATCAATATATTTCGCAAGCAGGAAAAACCAGACGAAAAAGAGAATGAGGATTATCCTGATATCTCCGCAAACAATATCGAATTTATTGTAGAAAAGCAATCGCACCATAAATTATTCGACTTTAAAATTTACCAGATCAGTTCTTCTATAAAGAAATTTAATCACGTTTTATTG
Source organism: Puia sp. (assembly GCA_035483315.1). Taxonomy (GTDB): domain Bacteria; phylum Bacteroidota; class Bacteroidia; order Chitinophagales; family Chitinophagaceae; genus Puia. The sequence continues at coordinate 2,880 of DATHPY010000096.1, forward strand.
TTTGATGCGGATTTGAATTTGTTTGTGCGTGACATGATCTTTAACAGAAAAAACGGAAGTTATTTACACGAGAAAAAAGTTTCTGGAAATTGTTTTGTTCAATATAGTTTGAAGAGTAAAATTTTATCGTTTGATGATATTACGTTGAATATTGACGATCATCCTTTTTTAGTTTCCGGAAAATTCTTCACCAAATTAAATCCTGCGCCATTTGAGATTGCAATTAAAACAAAAAACATTGACTACAAACAAACTGTTGACTTTCTCAGTGATAATCTCCGCAAAACACTTAATGAATATAACATTGATAAACCAATAAACATTAGCGCTACACTTGATGGAAGCGATCCTTTGCCTCCAAGTCCGGTTATACATTTATCGGTTGATGCCAGCAATGCTTCGGTTAAAACGCCATTTGAAATTTTTACAAATTGTTCTTTTGACGGAAGCTTTTTTAACAGGATGGATTCAACAAAAACGCCGCGGGATGAAAATTCGATATTGCGATTCAATCATTTTTCCGGCACATCTGAAAATATAAAATTGTACTCGGACAGTATAATTTTAATCAACCTGGTTCAACCCGCGTTGACTTGCAATATCCGTTCAACATTTGGATTGGAATCATTAAATACCATTTTGGAAAGTAAGGATATTGATTTTGGAAAAGGAACTGCAAAACTTGATATTGTTTACAAAGGTCCGGTGGAGTCCGGCGATAGCATTAATGCCGATATTAACGGCAACATTTCGTTTGACAGTGCCTCTATAAAATATATGCCGAAGAATTTTTTATTTTCATCGTGCAGCGGAAAATTAGTTTTTCAAAATAAAGATGTATTGATAGAACAGCTTAATGCGCGCGTAGGTTCAACCGAATTAAAAATGAACGGTGGAATAAAAAGCCTGATGTCGCTGATTGATAAAAGCCCTGATAAACTTTTTT
>DATHPY010000097.1:0-5044 GCA_035483315.1 Puia sp.
ATATTCCGCAGTGCTCGGCTTTTTGCCAACAGGTTTAAAAGGATTATCCATTGCCGCTTTGACTGCGGCGATTGTCGCATCTCTTGCAGGGAAAGTAAACAGTATTTCTACAATTTTTACGCTGGATATTTATAAGAAATACATGGGTAAAGACTCTGGTGAAAAAAAGCAGGTAAACATCGGAAGAATTACTGTTTTTGCAGCAATGATCTTAGCGATCTTATTTACCTGGAAAGATCTGCTCGGCATCGGCAGCGCCGGTGGATTTACCTACATACAAAAATATACCGGCTTTATAAGTCCAGGGGTTTTTGCCATGTTCTTACTTGGTATGTTTTGGAAAAGGACCACAGGCGCAGCCGCTGTTGTTGGTGTTATACTTGGTTTTGCGTTGTCTGTTTTCTTTAATGAATTTGCACCGCATGTTCTCGGCAATGAGAATTTTTTATACACTGCTTATTATTCGTCGCTCGACAAAGCGTACGAAATTCCATTTCACATTTGTATGGGACTTTCATTTACTATAACCATGCTTGTAATGATCGCCATCAGTATGGCAGGTCCAAAAATAAATCCAAAAGCATTTGAGTTAGATAAGAAAATGTTTAAGCTTTCGCCATCCACATGGGCATTGATCATGGTTATATTTTTATTGATTGGTGCGTTGTATGTGAAATTTTGGTAAAGAAAAAATGTGGAAATTATTTTGATACCGGCTTCAGTTTTTCATAGCATCATCGTTGCATCGTCTCGGGCGAGATTCATCGTTTCTACTACTGCTTAGCTGCGGTTTCCCACCTGCTACTCATCACTAACCAAATATTTTATTCAAATATTCATCATCATAATCCTTCACAAAAGCAATTACATTTTTATACTCGTCAAATTCTTTTTGTTCGTGAGTTGTTGTTATTACCACTGTTTGCATACCCGCATTGGCTGCGGCTTCCACGCCTTTGGGCGCGTCTTCAAAAACAATGCAATCTTTCGGATCAACATGTAATAATTGCGCGGCTTTTATAAAAACTTCAGGATGCGGTTTGCTTACCGCAACATCATCCGCGCTGACAATTGCTTTGAAATAATGACGGATATTCAGATTGTCCAAAACAAAATCTATATTAAAAGGAATTGCGGCGGAAGCGATCGCGAGCAAAATATTTTTATCGTAAGCTTTTTGCAAAAGTTCATCAAGTCCATTAATTAATTTTAATTCCGGAAGAAATGCAGACTGATAACTGTATTCTTTTTCCATGGAAATTTTTTTCATTTCTTCTTCTGTAAAATGATCTTTTCCAAAAACTCTTTCCAGCAATTCCTCATTTTTTCCGTACATCTGTTTTTTTACTTCATCGTAAGCCAGGTTTGCATTTAAATTATTATTTAAAATGTCGAACCATGCTTTTGCGTGATAATGCATGTCGTCGATCATGGTTCCGTTGAGATCGAAAATAAAAGCTTTCGGATAAATGTTCATTGTACAGTTAAAATTTAAAAGAAAAATACTACTTTTAAAAGTAAAAACTAAAAAGAAAAAAACTGGAAACTAAAATTAGAAAAGTAAAAATTTGTGAGCGCCAGGGTTTAGTTGGTGATCTCGAAATTAGCACCTGAAGCTGAATAGAGAACTTGAAGTATCTCGCCTGAGGCGAGACCACGCAAGAAAAGCTCAATAGTTATTCATATGTTTGCTACATAAAAAAACAGTCCAAATAATTACCATTTTTAATTAACTGCGTTTATACTACACATGAATCGTTATCCTTTACAAAAGCATGTTCTCGTTGCGGTGGACTGCATTATTTTCGGATTTGACGGATATAATTTGAAATTATTACTGATACAGCGCGCCTTCAAACCTGAAAAAAATAAATGGAGTTTGATGGGCGGATTTGTGCAGCAGCGCGAAAGTCCCGGCGATGCTGCCAACCGTGTGTTGAAACAACTCACCGGATTAGAAGGCGTGTACATGGAACAGTTGCACGCGTTTGGAAAACCAGAAAGAGATCCTGTTGAGCGTACCGTTTCTGTTGCATATTCCGCGCTGATAAATATCCAGGATTACGAAAAACAGATCAGCGATGATTATCATGCAGAATGGTTTTTGCTAAAAGATAAACCGAGATTGATCTTTGATCACGATGAAATGGTTGAACTTGCAAAAAAACAGTTGCGATATAAAGCGGCGTTTCACCCGGTGTTGTTTGAATTGCTTCCGGAAAAATTTACCATCCCACAATTACAAAGTTTGTACGAAGGTGTTTATGGAACTGTTTTTGATAACAGGAATTTTAGCCGCAAAATTTTATCAACTGGATTATTGATAAAACAAAAACAAAAAGATAAACTGAATTCAAAAAAAGGCGCTTTTTATTATAAGCTGGATAAGAAAAAATATAAAGCGGATTTTACTTCATTCCTGAATTTGGTTCCAAATCCGGATAAATTTATTCTGTAAAAAATATTTGCCACAGATTGCACAGAAACACAGATTGGGCAAATGTATTTTTCTGCGCTTCTGTGCAATCTGTGGCGAAACTTCAAGCGATTTTAAATTTAAAACCAAACTTACTTCCTTCGCCAAAGCTGCTCTGCGCCCATATTTCACCACCTTGCGCTTCAATAAATTCTTTGGAAATGGCGAGTCCTAAACCTGTTCCACTTTTTTCAAAACTGCCGGGCACTTTATAATAGCGGTCAAAAATTCTTGGCAAATATTTTTCTTCAATTCCTTTTCCATGATCCTGCACAGCGAACTCTATCCATCCATCTTTTTTATAAACATCAATATCGATCGCGTTTGATTCAGGAGAAAATTTAATTGCATTGGTAAGAATATTGATCAACACCCATGCAGTTTTTTCAACGTCAACCGCGATGTTTGGCAGCGGTTCATTTTTATGAATATTGAGCGCAATACTTTTTTGCTGCGCCTGGAAACGAACTGCGTTAACAGATTGCTCAATGATAATTCCGGGAGAAGATGATTGAATTTTTAACTGGATGTTTCCGGTTTCAACCTGCGCCATGTTTAGTAACTCGCCCGTTATTTTTAAAAGCCTGTCTGCATCTTCGTTAATGCTGTTGCTGAGTTCTTTTTGTTCATTGCTCAATGCGCCGATGCGTTCATCATTCAATAACTGGGCGCTCATTTTTATAGAAGAGATCGGAGTTTTTAATTCATGCGATACGGTTGCGATAAAATTTGTTTTTGCTTCATTCAGTTCATGAAACATGGTAATGTTTCTTAAAACAATCACCTGCCCGATAACTTTGTTATTATTGGTAACGTTCAACACATCTTTATTAAAATAACTTTCTTTATTATCTGCAAAAATTTTCAGTTCTTTTTTTTCTTCTCCATTTGTCTGCAAAAGATGTCTCATCAGATCGTTTTTTAAAGCAACGTCAGGTGCATATTTTCCAACAATATCTTTTTCTTTCAACCCTAATAATTTTTCCGCAACAGCATTCAGAAACAGGATATTTTTTTTGTCGTCCAAACCCATGATTCCATCATGCATTTGATTGATGATGGTTTCTATCCGGCTTTTTTCAAATTTTATTTCGGCAAGATTACTGTTTTCGTATTCGTCTAATTTATGCGCCATAACATTAAACGCATCAGCGAGGTCGCCGAATTCATCATCCTGTTTCAGGTAAATTCTTTTTTTATAATTTTTGTTGGCGATTTCCTGGATGCCTTCAGATAACGATCTTATGGGGTTAGAAATAACTCCCGGCAGATTAAAAATAAATGTGAATGATATTAATGTAAGAATGGTAAATAAAATGGTCAACCCGAGTTTTGCTTTTTCGGCAGTTTGTTGCGCAGCGGAACTTTTTCTTAAAATTGCCATTTGATTAAGTTCCTGTATCTGGAAAATTGATTCGCGTATTTCCGGATAATTGGTAGAGTCTGCCGGATTAGCAAGCAACTCTCCAAAATTTTTTGTCAGTTCATCTGTTGCTTCTTTTTCTCCAACTTCAGTAATATTCAATTGTTGCTTTTCAAGATTTTCATGGAATGCAGCCGCTGCATCTTTTCTTATTTTTATATTATCCAGCGCTTTCAGCATATTGTTACAATACACCAATGATTCATAATTATTCTTCAAAACCAATCCGGCATCATTTCCCAGGCGATTGACATAATACACGCCCAGTATGCCGAATAACAATATCACGACAAACAGAAAAATCAAGCCGACAGACAATTTTGTTTTTAATCGAACACTCATGTTAATTATCAATTGTAAAATATCAATTAACTCAGTATTACCACATCAATGTCCGATGCGGCGAGTTTATTTAATAATTGATTAAACACTGCTGTACTCAAAATTACATTGAATAAAGTCAGATGCGGTTTGCCAATACAAATAGTAGTTATCTTATGCTCTTCTGCTGTTTGCATAATGCCTTTTGCGATGTTGTTACTTTTTATTCGTATTACTTCCGCGCCTAATTCAGTTGCCAATTTAAAATTGTTGATCAAATGACGTTGTGCAGCAAGCCCGATCTTATCTCCATCTTCTTTTGCAGTTTGAACATATAACACAAACCATTTGGAATGATAATAAGTCGCAAGCCTCGCTGTTTTGCGAATCACCTTTGTAGCAATTTCATAATTGCTGCTGATGCATGATAAGAAACGCTCTGGCTGCAAGTGTGCACCACGCGGCAGTTCCGTCTCAATCTTTCTTTCCACCTGCGAAGCCACTTCCTTTAATGCAAGCTCACGCAACTGCAGTATTCTTTCGGCCTGGAAAAAATTTTTAAGCGAGATCTCAATTTTGTCCGCCGTATAAATTTTACCTTCTTTTAGGCGGGTTACTAATTCGTCGGCAGTCAGGTCAATGTTCACTACTTCATCAGCTTCTTTTAGCACATTATCAGGAATGCGTTCAGCAACATCAACGCCGGTAATTTCTTTTACTTCTTTATTCAGGCTTTCGATGTGCTGAATATTTACGGCGCTGATAACGTTAATGCCTGCATCCAAAATTTCCATCACGTCCTGCCAGCGTTTTTCATTTTTGCT
>DATHPY010000098.1:0-2731 GCA_035483315.1 Puia sp.
TTTACAAAAAAGTATTTCGGTGATCGCCTGTAATAAAGTTGCCTGTTCTTCAAACTATGCTTATTACGAAAAATTAAAAAATCTTTCGCGCGAATTCAATTCCATGTTCCTCTTTGAGACCAATGTGGGCGCAGGTTTGCCGGTGATAAGAACGTTGAGCGATCTGATCCAAAGCGGTGATAAAGTAAATAAAATTGAAGCTGTATTGAGCGGCACGCTTAATTTCGTTTTCAATAATTATAAAGGAGAAAAAACATTTTCGGAAATTGTGAAGCAAGCGCAGGATGAAGGTTACACAGAACCAGATCCGAGATTGGATCTGAGCGGAACGGATGTAATGAGAAAAATAATGATCCTTGCAAGAGAATCCGGGGAAAAAATAGAGATGGAAGACATTTCTAACAATTCATTCATGCCCGAATCTTGCATGAAAGGAAGCGTTGATGATTTTTATAAAGCGATGACGAAAGAAGAAGATCATTTTAAAAAATTGTATAACGAAGCTGCGTCGCAGGGAAAGAAATTAAAATTTGTCGCGAGTTATGAAAACGGCAAAGCCGCTGTGGGCTTGCAACACATAGACCCGTCGCATAATTTATATCATTTGTATGGGAAAGATAATGTCGTTTTATTTTACACTGAGCGTTATCCTGAGCAACCATTAGTAGTAAAAGGTGCAGGTGCGGGCGCAGAAGTTACAGCGTCAGGAGTTTTTGCAGATGTGATAAGAACAGCGAGAATATAATTTTTGTGAGACGAGAGACGTGAATGACACTCATTTCTCTCGTTTCACGTTTCACGGTAATGCATATATAAAAAATGAACCAAGTAACCATACATTCTCCCGCAACTGTCGCAAATCTCGTTTGCGGATTTGATGTGCTTGGAATGTGTCTCGCCGAACCTTCAGACGTGATGCATGTAAAATTGCTGAATGAAAAAAAAGTTGTCATCTATAATACAAACAATCATCAGTTACCAACTGAACCATCACAAAACACAGCAGGCGCGCCACTTTTAGCGATGTTGGAAGAAATAAATGAAAATATTGGTTTTGAAATTTCAATCGAAAAAAATATTAAGCCCGGGAGCGGGATTGGTTCAAGTGCAGCAAGTGCGGCAGGCGCAGTCGTTGCAGCAAATCATTTACTCAACAATAAATTCAGCAAAGAAGACCTGGTTCGTTTTGCAATGTTCGGTGAAAAAGTTGCATCGGGTGTTAAGCACGCGGATAATATTGCGCCGTGTATTTATGGAGGCGTAACGCTGATCCGTTCAATTTTTCCACTTGATATTATTTCTATTCCGACACCCGCGTTGCACGTTACTGTTGTTCATCCGCAAATTGAAGTGCGCACTTCCGATGCACGGCAAATTCTTCGCAAAGAAGTTTTGCTAAAAGATGCCATTCGCCAATGGGGAAATATCGCCGGACTTGTTGCAGGTCTTATGAAGAATGATCTTGAACTCATCGGCCGTTCTCTCGAAGATGTTATTATCGAACCCGTGCGTAGCATGCTCATTCCCGGTTTTGATGAAGTGAAAAAAAATTGCAAAAAGGCCGGCGCGTTAGGCGGCGGAATCTCTGGTTCTGGTCCGTCAATTTTTATGTTGAGCGAAAATGAAAAAACAGCAAAGTTAGTTGAGCAGGAAATGAAAAATATTTATGACCAAATGGATTTGACATATCATACTTATGTGACGACGATAAATAATAATGGAGTGAAAATCGTCTGACGGTCTCCGTCAGATGATTTAGTTCTTTATTGAACATTCGACGTAAAGATACGAAGGCACTAAGAAACACAAAGCCAACTTCGCGTAACTTTGAGTCTTTGTGCATTTGTAACGCCAGAAGCGCTGATTAACGTCAATGCATAACTGAAAATTAAGAAATCGTACAGCTAACATCTAAAATCTTACATGTTATATTATAGTTTAAATAATCAATCACCAAAAGCAAGTTTTAAAGAAGCAACGATCCAGGGACAAGCGCCGGATAAAGGATTATATTTTCCTGAATATATTCCAATCTTATCAAAAAAATTTATTGAAAACATTAGTTCACTTTCAAAAGAAGAAATTGCTTTTGAAGTTATCAACCCTTATGTTGGTGAAACCATTCCTGAAAACGAATTAAAAAGAATAATAAGCGAAACGATCAATTTCGATCTTCCATTAGTAAAAGTCACCGATAAAATTTTTTCTCTGGAATTATTCCACGGACCGACACTTGCATTCAAAGATGTTGGCGCAAGATTTATGAGTCGTTGTCTTGGTTATTTCGTAAAAAAAAATAAAAAAAATATTACTGTTCTTGTTGCCACATCCGGCGACACCGGCGGCGCAGTAGCCAATGGATTTTATGATGTTGATGGAGTTAATGTAGTGATTCTTTATCCTTCCAGAAAAGTGAGCAGCGTGCAGGAATTACAATTAACAACACTTGGAAAAAATATTACCGCTCTTGAGGTAAACGGAAATTTTGATGATTGTCAGAAAATGGTAAAGCAGGCTTTCACCGATATTGATCTTAATAAAAAATTATTTTTAACATCTGCAAATTCCATCAATGTTGCGCGATGGCTGCCGCAACAATTTTATTATTTCTTTGCTTATCAGCAATGGAGCGACAAAAATAATCCGCCGGTATTCTGCGTACCAAGCGGAAATTTCGGAAATATTTGTGCCGGTTTATTGGCACATCATTCCGGGCTTCCGGCAAAACATT
>DATHPY010000099.1:0-2090 GCA_035483315.1 Puia sp.
CGGTTTCCAAAAGTTTTTTGTTCGCATCAATCAAACCTTGCGCATATTTTAATTGATTGGTGGTTTCATCAATTAACTGCTGGGCGGAATGAAGTTGTTGGATCAATTGCGCAATTTGCTGGTTGTATTGCGTCTTGAAAAAATCACGGTATTGCTCACGTGTTTCTTCGGCGATGGCAATTTTAGCGTGCTGCATTTTTTTTTGATGTCCATCATAAATGGGAACAGCAACATTTACTCCGAAACTTGCTCCAAAATTTTTATAGGGTTGATACATCAATGAAGAAATATAACCACCATCAGCATATAAATTTATTTTTGGTTTGTAAGTGAAATCAACTTGCGCGTCGCTGTTGCGAAGTTTCAAACTATCCACTTCAAATTGATGATAGAAAATTGTATTTTCCAATTCAGGTAATATATCAGAATCTAACAATGGAGTTGATAATTCAACAAAAGAAGTATCGGCAATTCCACTCAGGTAATTCAACATTGCGCATTCGTTTTGATATTGCTGCCGAGCCTGGCTTATTTGTATTTGTTGTTGTTGAACTGTCACTAAAAAAGTAAGATAATCAGTTTGCCTGTATGTGCCATTTTCTGCAAGTTGTTTTAAAATAGTTTCTTCTTTCGTTATTAAACTGAGCAATTCATTATTAAAATTCAATTGCTGCCATGTCCCGAATGCAGTTATGTATTGAGTCGTGATTGTTTTTTTCAGATCCTGTTCACTGATCTTCCCGGTAACATTCAAACTTTCATTTTGCAAACGGATCGCTTCATATTGATTTTGTAAATTTTGTTTGCTCACTATTTTCTGCGTAACGCCAACCAATTCGCTGATGTTTGTTCCGTTGGTAATTACATTATCATAACCCCAACCGTTGATTACAGGATAGTATGTGTTTGTGCTGTTGCCGGCTACCTGGGGTTTATATGAAGCGTGAATGCGAAGACTGTCAATTAAGTTGGAACGAATTTGATTGTTATAATCTTTCAGCAATGGACTGTTTTGCAAAGCTGTATTCACATAATAATCAAGCGATTTATTCTGCGCTGAAGTTCGGTTATATGAGCACGTTATGAATGCAATTGCTAAAAAAGAATTCATAACTGTCTTCCATAAAATATTTTTTTGACGCATAGGCATAATGATCCGGATACAAATAAAACAGGCGATTCTGAAGGAAATTTGAAGAAAAAAAGAACGCTTCAGGCAATGAATAATTATGCAAATCAAATTAATTGAAGATATTAAAACGAAAACAAAGAATATGGCCGATTAACGGTCCAAAGTGAAAATTTATTGCTACCTTTTTGGCTAAGTAGCAATATAGTTCCGCAAAAAAATCTTACCTGAAAAAAATTAGTGGATTCGTTGCCTCGCAAGTCAAAGTAAAATTTTTATTAACTGCCATGAGATTTATGAATTCTACAAATAGAATAACCGGCTTGATTTTATTCATTACAGCAACTTCCTTTTTATTTACTGCGAATGCACAAACAAAAAGAAAATATTTTACCGGTGACAATACTGGTGAAAACGAATTCGATAAAATTTCAAGATCCGCGCAGCGCACAACACGTGGTTTGGAAAGCATGCCACCATCTTTTTCTTTAAAACAATATGCTCCTGTTCCCGGTGATCAGGGTCAGCATGGAACTTGTGTTGCATGGAGCACGGGATATGCAGCGCGTACTATCAGCTATTGTATTACGCATCATCTCACTGACCTGGATAAAATAAATTCATCTGCATTTTCTCCTGCCTATTTATACTATTATGTAAAAACGGACGGAGATAATAATTGCGCATTGGGTGCAAAAATAGAACCTGCCCTAAAAGTATTAACTGATACCGGAGATGTGTTGTTATCCGCAAATATTCCCGACTGTATAAATGCCGTTAATAACACAAATAATATTGCTGCGAAAAATTATACAATCAAAGCGTATTCTTCCATCACCAATGTTTTTGGAAGAATAAATAAAAACGAAATTATAGCGATCAAAAAAAGTATCACGGATAATAACCCGATAATTTTTAGTTTAAAATGTTATACTAGTCTTTTCAATGTCGGGAAAGATGG
>DATHPY010000100.1:0-2457 GCA_035483315.1 Puia sp.
GGACGTGCCATGTTAATTGATAATTGATAATGGATAATTAATAATTCTGTACTTCATAGTCTATAACAAATATTGAATGGTTGATGTTCGAAAATTGTCAATTGTCAATTAATCAGTCTTCCCATTGCAGCGCGCCTTTCTTAATAATATAAATAAAACCAGCAAGAAAAAAAGCTACGAAAAGAAGCACTGCTCCAAAAGTTCCCCAGCCATGACCCGATGCGGCAAATTCTTTAAAGTTGACTGCATAAGGATAGAAAAATATTACTTCCACATCAAACAACACAAACAAAATGGCAACTAAAAAATATTTCACCGACATTGGTTGCCGCGCATTACCAACGCTTTCAATTCCGCTTTCAAAATTTTGCAATTTTTCTGACGTATTTCTTTTTGGGCCTAAAAGATGTGTTACGCCCAAAATTCCAAATACAAAAACTGTTGCAAATAATAATTGAATACCGATCGGAAGATAGTTAAATGAACTGTTGCCTGGAACCGAGGTTGCCTGCAGGAAAAATATATTCATTTATATAAGATTACTCAATAGCAAAAATAAGACAGCACTTTCAATTTTCAATTTATAAAAAATAAATCCCCGAAAATAAAAATCCCCTGCTGGTTTGAAACAACTGGGGATTTTTATTATTATTTCTTTATTATCTATTTGGTAGCAGCAGTTTTTGATTTTGCTGCAGGTTTCCTGCTTAAAACCTCTATGAATTGCTGTACCTTGGTATTCGTAGGATCAACCTCTAAAATTTTGCGGAGGTAATCAATGGCTCCCGCTTTATCTTTTTTAATATTGTTTGAATAAGTAGCCAAATAAGAATACGCTTCGATGATCTGCGATTTAAACTTCGCTGAATCTGGGCTACTGCGAGCAAATTGGGCAAGTTTCTGATAAGAATCCACAGCTAAACCACCCGAACTTGTCGAATCATCCTGCGCGTTGTTGCTTCTCGCGCACCAGAGATAACCAAAGATCTGATCAGGATATTGAGCTCTGTATAGTCCACAAAAAATACTATCGGATGTTTTATAAGCACCAGCCTGGTAATATGCGATTCCCCAATTATACAAATCTGTTTGGGTGGGATTTTTCTTTGTTGTATAAACCAACTGCGCTAATTGCGCCTTTGCCAGTTTATTTCCAGTTGAATTTGCCAAAGCAGTTGCTTCAGCAAGATATCTTGCTCTTTCTTCGGGCATACTGTCTCTCTGAATTGCCATTCCATAATATTTGAACGCTTCGATTTGTGTTAAGGAATCCGTAGATTTTCCATCATCTTTCGCCAATAATTCATAGAAAGAGCCACGGATCCTGGCTGTGTCGGTTTCTTTACTAAAATAAGTGAGCATGGATTGCTTTGCACTTACCGGATCGCCTAATGTATCTTCTGCAAAAGCACGCAATTTGTACATTCTTGGAGCTACTTTATCTCCATATTGATCAATCAGCGCCTGAGCTTTTGCTTTAGCATCTGCAAATTTTGAAGAGGCGTATAAATAATCCGCTTTTGAATATTCCGTTTCAGGTCCCTGGTCGGTATTGGCAACATATTTATCAAGATATTGTCCTGCTTTATTTACATCATGATAATACCAGTAATAATAAAGCTCGTAATATGCCGGCGCATAAGCCGGATCTTCCTGAACTGCTTTATCAAATGCAGGTAAAAAATATTCACGGTTATTCTGGCTTAAATAAATTTTCCCAATTTTATAATCAGCTTCTGCAAAATTTGGTTGAATTTGCAAAGCCTTCATATAATTCACCACGGCATTACCTCCATCAACCAGTTTACGATAAGCATCGCCAATAAGCACATAAGTTTCTGCGTCGTTAAACTTTTTGATTTGAGTTGCCTCAGTCAATTTTTCAATTGCGTAATTAGGATCACCGGCTTTTACATCATAATTGGCATTTGCGCGACCAACAGCGTTTAATACATCAATATCTTTTGCTTTGGTTAAGCTAATCGCCGTTTCAAAATGTTGTTTGGCGTCGGTGGGTTTGCCTTCCAATAATTCGATTTGTCCCATTCCAGCCAAGATCAATGGCGCTGTTCCGTTCGACATCAGGCTTTTTTGATACAGAGCTTTTGCCCCGGCTGTATCCCTGTTTTCTTTTGGGGCCAATAAAGTTTGTCCTAACCAGTAAACGGCATTAAGATCATTCGGGTTTGCCTGTAACACTTTTTCAAAAGTTTCCTTCGCACTTTTGTAACGTTGGTAGTATAAAAACTTTTTTCCCTGGTCAACCGATTGGGCAAATAACATATTGCCTGTAAATAACAAAGCAATCGCGGCACTAAAGGAGATTTTCTTCATTGTTAACTTGCTGTTTAAAGTTTGTAAATGTATTTAAATAAGTGATTAATTAGTGATTTGCGCGTCGCGAATTTCAAAAGTCATTTTTGCGGGTAAAAGATAAGCTCTGCGGAAAATTAACTG
>DATHPY010000101.1:0-6069 GCA_035483315.1 Puia sp.
AGAGTAAGCCCAAAGATCACCAATATCATTTCCTTTAAGAACATTGGCAACCAGCACTACACCAAATGCAACGAACGGCACTACAATTGTTGCTATTCGCTTTCCCATTTTAGATAAATTAAAAACACTAATTGCACCAGTCCATCTTCCAATCATTAAACTTCCCCAATACAATGAAATATATTTCGAAATTTCATTGTCGTGCAAACCCGCTTCAGTTATATAACCTTTCATTTTCAGCAATGCGCCAAAATTATTATCAATGGTTACTTCAACCCCAACATATAAAAAGATGCCGATCATTCCCAATATCAATTGCTGATATTTCATTGCGCCCCAACCTTCGCTGTTTTTTGATGCACTGGAATAAGATGAAAATAGAATGATTAATATCATAGCAAGAGTAACCGCTAATAATTCTACTTTACCAATATTTGTCAGTTGTCCTATTATTATTATTATTATTAAAAATCCTGTCATCAAAGACAAGGAGATGGATGCTTTTCTTGAACTTTCAAATTTTGATTCATCCTTACCTGATGGTAGTTTGGAAAATGTAAAAAATAAAGCCACTGCTGCAAAAACACATGCAACAAGAATATAGAAGTTATCAATATTGGCAACAGTAACAACTTTACTGGAAGCGCCACTAGCAACACTTCCAAATAAAAAGAAACTGATGATAAGCGGGCCGAGTGTTGTTCCTAATGAATTAACTCCGCCGGCCAAATTTAATCTGTGTGAACCGGTTGCAGGATCGCCCAGCGCTACGGCAAAAGGTTGCGCCGCTGTTTGCTGCAATGAAAACCCTAATGCAACTATAAAATAAGAAACCAATATTAACGGAAATGAATGGGCGTTTGCAGAAGGTATAACAGCCAATGCGCCTATAACGGAAATCCATATCCCAACAATTATCCCTCTTTTATAACCCATTTTATTTAGAATATCATAGCCAAATGCGCTTGATAATAAATATAAAATAAGAGAGCCGACGAAATAAGCGCCGTAAAAAGCAGAACCTATTAATTGCGATTCAAACTGTGTTAGATTGAATTGCGTTCGGCAAAATGGAATAAACACGCTAGATGAAGCGGCTATAAATCCCCAGAAAAAAAATACAAGTACTAATGTAGCGAGCGCGCCGGTATTGGTGGGCTGTTTAGGTAGATTCATGTGCAATCGTTTGTTTTGGTAATTGAACACTCAAAATAGAAAGTTTTCGTGAACTTAAAAATTTTTAATTCTTGATGATTGAATTGAAAAACCTTGCTAAATTGGTTAATGGTTAAAACAAGTTCATAGTTCATAACATAAAACTGCTTTGTTAAGAACTATGAACTATCAACCATGAACCTTAAATTAGCGCATTATCGTATTGTCACACCAACACATTAAAATGGAAATTATACACGTTAGCGCGGAATGTTATCCTGTTGCCAAAGCCGGCGGATTAGGCGATGTGGTTGGCGCATTACCGAAATATCAAAATGAAGCGGGGCATGTCGCCAAAGTGGTTATGCCGATGTATCGCACAAAATTTCTTACTCAGAACGAATGGGATGTTGTACACAAAGGTTATACAAACCTTGGCAGCTATTGGTTTCCCTATACAATTATTAAAGAAAGGACGAACAAACTTGGTTTCGATCTTTATCTCGTTGATATTTTTGGTTTACTCGACCGCGAAAAAATTTATGGTTATGATGACGACGCGCAACGTTTCACTTCTTTTCAAATTGCGGTGGTAGATTGGATCTCATCCTGGCAACATCATCCCGATATTATTCATGTTCACGATTATCATGCGGGATTAATTCCGTTCATGATAAAATATTGTTTCCGTTATCAGCATTTGCAAAATATTCCAACTGTGCTAACCATTCACAATGCGCAATACCAGGGCTGGATGGGCTGGGATAAGAGTTCATATATTCCAACATGGGATCCATGGAAACAGGGAATGCTCGATTGGAAAAACAATATTAATCCATTAGCGAGTGGAGTCAAATGCGCGTGGAAAGTAACAACGGTAAGCCATACTTATTTGGAAGAATTGCGCGTATCTGCAAACGGAATGGAAGCGTTGTTTGAATATGAAAAAGGAAAATGCGTTGGCATTTTAAATGGAATTGATAATGTAGTTTGGGATCCGTCTACCGATAAATATATCAACGATCATTTTTCCATAAAAACTGTTGAAGAAGGGAAAAGAAAAAGCAAAAAAAGTTTGTGTGAAACTTTTGATCTTGATATTAATAAACCTTTAATAATTTTTATTGGTAGATTAGTTGGAGAAAAAGGAGCAGATTTGTTGCCCGCCGCATTCGGCGATTCGTATTATTATATTGGAAGAAAAATGAATTTCCTCACTTTAGGAAGTGGTTTTCCGGAAGTAGAAGCGCAATTGGAAAATATGAAATTGCTGAGCCAGGGTGATTATAATTTTTATGCAGGTTATAATGAAAGTTTAAGTCACCTGATGTATGCCGGCGCAGATTTTATATTGATGCCATCGCGCGTTGAGCCTTGCGGTTTGAACCAGATGTATGCGATGCGTTATGGAACCGTGCCGATGGTTCGCAACACAGGCGGGTTGCGCGATACAGTAATTGATTATGGGGATGAAGGTGGCTACGGAATAAGATTTAATAATGCAATTGTTGGCGATATTACACAGGCAATCTGGCGCGCAGTTGAGTTATATAATGATGAAGAAAAAATGCAGTCAATACGAAAACAAATGATGCAGTTGGATTTTAGCTGGGAGAGTAGTGTAAAACAATATTTAGATTTGTACAAAAGTTTGTGAGAAGTATGAGGTCGGAAGTGAGAAGTATGAAATGTGAAATATGAAGTACGAAGTCGCTCGACGCAGAAAGATGATATCGTCAACGGTTAATCGTGAATTGTGAAATTCTTTTTTGTTCCATAGGAACAACAGGTCGGTAGAAATAGTCAGAGAGTTTTTTGCGTGCCGTAGGTACGCCTGGTCTGAACGGGGATTTTGGAAGATTAAGAAGAGCAGGAATGTTTCGACTAAGACCGACATTTATGTCGGGAAGAATAAGAGGATGAGGCTAACGATAATGCATAACCGAAATCAGGACGAGAGCTGAATAGAAAACAAAAAGTACAAGTGAGTGACACAACGATGTTGAAAAAGGAACAAATGCCAGGAACAAAAAAATTATTTTTCTTTATTAGCAAATTATCAAATTAGTATACCATGTCAAAAGATGTTTTAGCAGTGATCCTCGGAGGCGGCGCAGGAACAAGATTGTATCCGCTAACAGCAAGTCGTTCAAAACCTGCAGTGCCGATTGCCGGTAAATATCGGCTCGTGGATATTCCGATTTCCAATTGTCTTAATTCCGGAATTAACCGCATGTTTGTGTTAACGCAATTTAATTCCGCGTCGCTGAACAGGCATATAAAAAACACGTATCACTTCAGTGCGTTCAGCGCGGCGTTCGTTGATATTCTTGCTGCGGAACAAACTCCGGATAATCCAACCTGGTACCAGGGAACTGCGGATGCGGTGAGACAATGTTTGCGGCATCTTGGTCCGTTCGACAGTGAATATGTTTTGATACTTTCCGGGGATCAATTGTATCAAATGGATTTTATGGAGATGATTGATCATCATAAACAAATGAAAGCGGATATTTCCATCGCCACAATTCCTGTTCCTGACAGAGAAGCGTCTGATTTCGGAATTATGAAAAAAGATGAGAATGGTATGATCACATCGTTCACTGAAAAACCTAAAAAAGATATTTTACCTCAATGGATGAGCGATACTGGTCCTGAAATGCAGGGGCAGGGAAAACATTATCTCGCATCAATGGGTATTTATGTTTTTAATAGAAAACTGCTTGCGGATCTTTTGCAAAATGTTTATGTGGAAGCAACGGATTTTGGAAAAGAAATTATTCCGCAATCATTGAGCACATACAAAGTGGTGAGCTATCAATACAATGGTTACTGGACGGACATTGGAAATATTTATTCTTTCTTCGAAGCAAATCTTGGATTGACAGAAGATATTCCAGATTTTAATTTGTTTGATAACAGCAATGCAATTTATACGCGCGCGCGCATGTTGCCGCCCGCAAAGATCAGCGGAACAACTTTAGAAAAAACAATTATCGCGGAAGGTTGCATCATCAATGCATCAAGAATCGAAAACAGCGTAATTGGTATTCGTACACGTGTTGGTAGTGGAACGACAATCGTAAGTAGCTACCTGATGGGAAATGATTATTACGAAACCTTGGAAGAAATTGAAAAAGCAGATTCACATAGTCTGCCGACTGTTGGTATCGGACATCGCTGCTACATTCGCAATGCAATAGTTGATAAAAATTGTCGCATCGGAAATGATGTGCGCATTAACGGCGGCAATCATTTGGAAAATGCAGATCACAGTTTATACACAATAAAAGATGGAATTGTTGTGGTGAAAAAAGGCGCGGTGTTACCGAATGGGTTTGTGATATAAATTATTATTTGAATTTTCTCATGCAAGCGCTTGCCCCTCTCCTCGCAGAGAGAGGTTGGGGTGAGGCGATACATCTAACGCAAATGCTTATACGAAATTAATTGCCATGACTACTGCTGTTGCATCTATTACAAAACCCAGGCTTAATTTTTTACAAATATTCAATATGAGTTTTGGATTCTTCGGAATTCAATTCGGGTGGGATTTGCAACGTGCAAACATGGGTCCTATTTATGAATATTTGAAAGCATCGCCAGATCAAATTCCATTATTATTTCTTGCCGCGCCATTGACTGGGTTACTGGTTCAACCAATAATCGGTTACATGAGCGACAGAACATGGCATCCTTGGTGGGGCAGAAGGAGACCTTACTTTTTCGTAGGCGCTTTGTTGAGCACCATCTGTTTATTTTTTATGCCGAATAGCGGATCATTGTGGATGGCTGCAGGATTATTATGGATCTTAGATACTTCCGGAAATATTGCAATGGAACCATTTCGCGCATTTGTTGCAGATAAATTACCAGACAGTCAACGAACAAGAGGTTTTGCCATGCAAAGTTTGATGATCGGATTAGGGGGAAGTATTGCATCATCATTGCCATGGGTAATGTCAAACGTTTTTAATGTTTCTCGGATCTCAGAAAATGGAAGCATTCCACATTCAGTAAAATATTCTTTTTATATCGGTGGCTCTATATTTTTTGCCGCCGTTTTATATACTATTCTCAGTACAAAAGAATATCCGCCGGCTGATCTGGCTTTTAAAGAAAAAGTAAAAGAAAGTAATAAAGGATTTGGTGGCGGCATCAAAGAAATTAACCATGCTATTTTTAATATGCCAAAAAAAATGCAGCAGTTGGCATTGGTGCAATTTTTTACATGGCCGGGACTTTTCCTGATGTGGTTTTATTACAGCACTGCAGTTGCGCGAAATGTATTTCACGCTGCGAGTGAAACGGATGCTATTTATACAAAAGGAGTGGAGTTTGCGGGACTGACACTCGCATTTTATAATGTTGTTGCTTTTGTATTTGCATTGATCATTCCAATTGTTGCCAATAAACTCGGCAGAAAATTGACACATTCTATTTGCCTGTTTTGCGGCGCGATTGGATTATTGGCAGTAGGTTTGGTCACGCAAAAATTTCAATTGTATTTGTGCATGATTGGCGTCGGTATTGCCTGGTCGAGTATTTTATCCATGCCATATGCTATGCTGGCCGGAGCTTTACCGGAAGATAAGATCGGTGTGTATATGGGGATCTTTAATTTTTTTATTGTGCTTCCGGAAATCATCGCCTCACTTTTTTTTGGATGGATAATGCAACATCTGTTGAATAATAACCGAATGCTTGCTGTGCAAATTGGTGGCGGATTAATGATATTCGCAGGAATAATCTGTTATTTAATAGTAAGTGAAAACCGCAATACGGCCAGTGACGAACAAATTGCATTATTGGAAATTGAAGGAGAACGATCAGTTTAATTTTAAAATTACTTCACGTGAAATATTACCTTATCCTTTTATTGGCGTTCAGCCAGTATTTTGCTTTTTCGCAAAA
>DATHPY010000102.1:0-2423 GCA_035483315.1 Puia sp.
TGCTGCACTTGTTTTCCTGAATCTGAGCCAGCCCAAACCACACCTCTTGCAATTTGTGTTGCTGAATCCGGGAAACAACTCAACTGCGGATAAGCAGCAATTGCAGCAGACGAATGTCCGGGCATTTCAATTTCAGGAATGATAGTGATGTATCGCGCTTCAGCATATTTTACTACATCTTTTATTTGCTCCTGCGTATAATAGCCACAATTTTTTGTATTGTCATTTCCGGTTCCGGGATGATGACCGATGATGGTTCCATTTCTGCAACTACCTATCTCCGTTAGTAACGGATATTTTTTTATTTCGATGCGCCAGCCCTGGTCTTCCGTAAGATGCCAGTGAAAAGTGTTCATTTTGTGCAGCGCGATGAAATCAATATACTGTTTGATAAAGTCAATAGAAAAGAAATGCCGACCGCAATCGAGCATTAATCCGCGATAACTGAACCTCGGATAATCTTCAATTGTAACAGCTGGAATTTTTAATGATGACAATTTTTCCAGAGGAAGAAGTTGAATCAGCGTTTGCATACCGTAAAAAAGGCCTGCGTCACTTGTCCCGGTTATTATTGCATTTGATCCGTCTACTTTAAGTGTATAACCATCTGTATGTTTTGATTCAGTATTATTTTTATCAGTATTAAATTCAATGCTGTTGTTTGTTTTTTTTGTAACGACTGCTAATTTAAATCCGTAAAATTTTTGGAGATAATCATTAAAAAAATCAGCGCTGTTTTGTAAACCGGGTTTGCCAAGAAAAATTTTTGCTTGCGGAGTTATTTCATAACTGCCTTCATTGGCAATAACCGAAACTGGTTTTGGTGTAATATTTATTTGCTGGGCTTGTGAATTAAGAAATAGTAAAACTGTAGTAATGGCAACAATTGCTTTCATTAATTAATGATTTAAACAGGTAAAATAATTTTAGAATTATCGCAAGTTAGTTTTTTTTCACGCAGAGGCGCAGGGAACGCAGAGAAAAAAATTGATGGAACGCGGATTTATTATGATAGTTATGATAAGTTAAGATAATGTTCATAAATCATGATCATCATAATACATCTGTGTTCTATCAGGTGATCAATAAAACGAAATTGCTGGTTGTAAACCACAGCTTAATGGTAGCAATACCGATGAGTCTCGGCTGGGGCGGGACGATGCAACGATGATGCTATGAAAACCGAAGCTGGTGCTAAAAAAATAAAATCTAAAAACTAAAAAGACATCTTGATTTTTCGGTTTTAGTTTTTAGATTTTAAAAAATTAGTTTTTATATCTTTTGATTTTTTACTTCTCCCACAGATTATCTTTACAAAAAAATTTCAATGAGTTTGAAATCAAAAACAGCAAAGGAATCGCATATTATTATGACGGAATTGGTTTTGCCAAATGATACCAATGTGCATGGAAATTTAATGGGCGGCCGATTAATGTACTGGATGGATATTGCCGCCGCGCTCGCTGCCAGCAAGCATTCGAATGCCCCCGTAGTAACGGCGTCTGTTGATAATATTTCTTTTGAGAACCCGATCAGGCTTGGAAATGTTGTGCATATAGAAGCGCGGGTGAGTCGTTCTTTTAACACATCAATGGAAGTGCATTTAAAAGTTTGGGGAGAAGATATGGCGCAACAATTTAAATATAAAAGTAATGAAGCGTATTACACATTTGTTGCGCTTGATGCAAATAAAAAACCGCGACCCGTTTCTGAACTGATTGCAGAAACTGAAGAAGAGAAAAAAATTTATGATGGCGCTTTGCGCAGAAGACAATTGAGGTTGGTACTTGGCGGAAAAATGAAAGCGGAAGACGCGGTGGAATTAAAAGCGTTGTTTAAAAAAGATTAGATAGTTTTATACAGGAATTTTTTCCTGGTGATGCGCACCCTTCATCATAAATTTTTTACTCTGCTCAATGGCATCCATTATCTGGGATAATATAACTTCAGCGGGCGCATCATAATCAATTGCCAGTGGTTCTTTAAATCTGACAGATAATTGCGTTCCTTTCTTTTTAAATTTTAATCCTTTTTTATTGAAGGCGCGCCAAAAACCATTGATCACAACAGGCACTACAATTGGCTTTGTTTGTTTTATTATTAATGCAGTTCCTTTCCTTCCGGGAGCAAATGGTTTTGTTGTTCCTTGCGGAAAAGTGATGACCCAGTTTTCTTCCAGTGCGCGGGTTATTTTTCTGGTATCGGAAGGGTCAAGTCCGCGGCGGATTTCCTTGCTTCCATTATTCCACGTGCGCTTTACCGTTAGTGCACCACCCAAAGTAAATAAACGGCTTATCCAACTGCCGCGCATAGTTTCTTCGGCGGCAACATAATATACTCTCGTAAATGAATTGAATAAATAATAAGGAATGCCAAGACGATTTTTCTTTCCCCATTTTACGGCCGAAAAAATATGCAGGAAT
>DATHPY010000103.1:0-2654 GCA_035483315.1 Puia sp.
ATGCAGTGAAAGAGAACCACCGGATGTTTCTAACCTGATCTTTCCAGTGCAATTACTCGCTTCGATGCTTCCACCACTTGTATTGAGATCAATATCATCTTTTGAATAGGAAACATCAATACTTCCGCCGGAAGTTTCGCCGGTTATTTTTCCGCTAAGTTTTTTAACTGTAAGACTTCCGCCGCTTGTTGAAAAATCTTCAGTACCTGATAAATTATCGAGAGAAATACTTCCACCACTTGTAGACAGATCCGTAGAAGTATTTTCAGGAACAAAAATTTTGAAAGAAATATTCAATGCTTTTTTCCAATTCATATTTCTGACTTTTGTTTTTGCAATAGCCGTTAATTTATTTCCAGATGCAGAAACATTCAGTTCATAATCATTTAATCTTTCCTGAATTTCTTCTTTCGTCAAACTGTGCCCGTTATTAGAAGTGATGTACACTTCAATGCGCGCTTCCTGTCCGCCACTGCCACTTACTTCAATACTTCCGCCGGAAGTTTTTGCTTCAACATTTTTTATTGCTTCGTTAGCAAGCGATTTAGTCATGTACAATTTGTCGCGGTCTTGCGCTTTGATAGTTATTGCGGCAAATGCAAACAATAATACCAGGAGATGTTTTTTCATGTTCTTTTTTATTTGTTTTTAAAAATTTTTATTTATTTATTCCGGCATGAATGCCGGGGCTATTCGAATCTTCTTTCATTATCAATTATTTCGCCTGATCCTCTTATCCTTCTCCTTGCGGAGAAAGACGGCGTTTCATAACATTCGTAAACATTTTATCTTCCAACTCCTCTTTTGAATAATACTCTGTATTCATTATCATATCATCACATTCGCATATTATCACATTGGCTATTCCGTTCTCAAACTTTTCACCGGGTTCGCCAACGCTGCTTTCATCGCCTGGAAACTCACGGTCAGCAAAGCAATTGTTATTGCAAGCAAACCTGCGCCAAGAAATATTGTCCAGTCAATGTTTATTCTGTATTCATAATCCAGCAACCAATTATGCATCATCAACCACGCCAGCGGAAATGAAATACCGCAGGCAATAATTACGAGAATGATAAAATCTTTTGATAACAACTGCGCAAGACCTGCTGTTGACGCGCCTAATATTTTGCGGATGCCAATTTCTTTTGTTCTTCTTTCGGCCGTGTATGCAGATAAACCAAATAACCCGAGACAGGAAATAATTATGGCAAGCATTGCAAATACGCTCGCTAATTTTCCGATCAGTGATTCTGTTTTAAATAATTGATTGAATTGTGCATCAACAAAATTGAAATCAACCGGGTAACCGGGATTATCATTTTTCACTACCGCTTCTGCTTTTGTAACAGCAGTTTTCAGATCTGCATTTTGTTTAAAACGCATCGTTAACGTGTACACATTCGATGTATCCGAATACAAAATAAGCGGAGCCGGTGGCGCATACATTGAGTTGTAAACAAAATCATTTACAACACCAACAACATTATATTTTTCCTTACCATCATTGCGTGTAATAACACTTCCTACAATATTTTTTTTGCCGATTATTTTTGCAAGCGATTCATTAATAATAATATTATTACTGTCGCTTTTTATATTATCATAAAAATCTCTGCCACCTTTCAAATGCATACCCAGCGTTGAAATATATTCCGGACTAACAGACTCAACAGTTATGAGCACTTGTTTATTCGGATCTTTTCCCGGCCATGAAAAATCGCCGGTGTTGCTCCCCAATTGCAAGATCTGGCTGTTGCTCAAAGTTGCGTTTTGTACATAACCAGTTCGCATCAGGTCATTTCTTATTACCGAAAAATCCCGACGCATATTTCCCGTGAGATAGGTATATGCAAGCCCCTGCCTGTTGTAACCAAGATCACGGCTTTTTACAAAACCAATTTGCTGGTAAATAATAATAGTGCTGATGATAAGAATAATGGAGATCGCAAATTGAAGAACAACTAAACCTTTTCTTATAAATCCCGCGCTACCTGCTTTCAATTTCAATCCTTTTAAAACAGTTATCGGGTTAAATGCAGAAAGATAAAATGCAGGATAACTTCCCGCGATCAATCCGCACAACAATGCAATGATCAAAAAACCTGCAAGATGCAGCGGGTTAAAAATATCCAGCGACAATTGTTTTTCTACAAGGGTATTAAATGCAGTTAATGAAAGATAAATAATTAAAATCGCAAGTATTGTCGATAAGAACGACATGAACATTGACTCGCCAATAAATTGAAAGATCAATTTTCTTTTCGCGGCGCCAAGAACTTTTCGCACGCCAACTTCGCGTGCACGCTGCTCTGAGCGCGCTGTTGCGAGGTTCATGAAATTAATGCATGCAATAATTAAAATGATCCACGCGATCAGACTAAACAGGTTCACATATTTCAATTGTCCCTCTTTTTCTTTTCCGTTGTTATCAAAATTATTGTAGAGTCTCCATCTCGTCATTGGGTAGATGGACATTTTTGCAGTTGTTCCTGGATCTTTTGTTTGTACAAATCCAAAAAGTTTTTTGTTGATAGCGGCAATGTCAGCATTAGGTTGTAACTCCACATAAGTTAAGATCCCATTCGATCCCCACTGACGCAACCAGGTATTTTCATCTTCATGAATTTTAAAAAGAGCAAGCCATTGAAAAT
>DATHPY010000104.1:0-5035 GCA_035483315.1 Puia sp.
TTTTTTGTAACCGGCATTTGTTCTTTCTTCAGCATCGTTGTGTCACTCACTTGTACTGTAGAAATTCTATTCAACTATGGTCCTAATTTCGGTTATTTATTACTGTTAGTATTTACACTCAATAGAATATTTCGAGTTACAACTTTTCCAAAATTTACAACTTTGGAAAAGTTTGCATGAAACTTTTAATTGTATAGGCTATAAATTTACTATTCCGTTTTTGATTGCATACATCACCAAACCAACACGCGTTTTTACATTTAGTTTTTCAAAAAGATCATTTCTATAACCATCAATTGTGCGTGCGCTCAAAAACATTTTGTCGGCAATTTCTTTATATGTCATTTCTGTGCAAACCGATTTCAGAAATTCTATTTCCCGATCGTTGAGTGGCAATAATTTTTTTATTTTTTTCTCCGGTTCGTCAAATGAATTTATTGCATGAATTAATTTTCCTGATACAATTTCTGAATAGTAAAACCCTTTTCGCACCAATTCATCCAGCGCTTTTTTAAATTCTGCCGGTTCAATATCTTTTAAAATATAACCTTTCGCCCCGCATTTCAGCATGCGGATAATTGATTGCTCATCATCATACATCGAGAGCGACAGCACTTTTATTTCAGGATGATTTTGTTTGATCCATGATGTAGTGTCGTAGCCATCCATCTCCGGCATATTGATATCCATCAGCACAATTTGCGGAAGCATTTCGGCATTTAGTTTTTCTATAAAATCTTTTCCATTGTCTGCTTCAAACACCACGTCGTATTCATCAAGACTGCGGATCAGGTTAGCCAATCCTCTCCGTAACAACACGTGATCATCAGCAACTGCAACATTTGTTTTTGTGTTTGTCATAATTCAGTTAGTTGGAAATGGGTAATTTAATATCTACTGTTGTGCCTTCGCCGGCGGAACTTGCTATTGTTAACTGAGCGCCGATTATTTGTGCGCGATCCCACATATTTTTAATTCCTAATCCTGTTGCACCTGCGCCGGTAATATTGGGATCATTCACATCAAACCCACGGCCGTTATCCTGAATCTTTAATGAAAAAGAATCGTGTTCATAATTCATTTTTACAACAATAATACCTGCTTTTGCGTGTTTGATGATGTTATTAAAAACTTCCTGCACGATACGAAAAAGTATCAATTCTTTTTGAGGTTCGAGTTTGTAAATTTCGCCGTTTGGTTCAAAAATTATTTCAAACCATCCTGTTTTTTTTATTATTTCCAATTCATGTTCAATTGACTTTGCCAAACCTAACGTAATAATATGATCGGTGTTAAGACTTTTTGCAACATCTCTCAAATCCTGGATAGCTTTTGAAATAAGATTTTTTGAATCGTCAATTTTTTCGTGAATAGTTACAGAATCATTCATGTCAACAGTGCCTAAATTTAATTTAGCAAGGCTAAGTATCTGCCCGATATTATCATGAATTTCCCAGGAAATATTTTTTAATGTTTGCTCCTGTATTTCAAGTTGTGTCCTGAGAAGAGTTTGTTGAAATTCATTTTGAAGATTTAATTTTTCATCCTGCTTTTGCTTGTGCAGCAGGGAAAATTCGCGTTTTTTAAGTTTATTGTTTCTCCAGAATAGAAATGTGATTATTATAAAAATGAGAACGGCAAATGCGAACCCATAAATTTTAATTCTATCCTGTAATTGCTCTTCGGTTTTTTGTATTTGTTCATTATATAATTTATTGTCGAACTCTTCATTTTGTATTTCTCTGCCTTTATTTAAATTGATCAGGCTATCCCGAAATAAATTGTGCAGCGCCAAATATAGATACGCGCTGTCGAGATTCGATTCACTTTTATAAAAATTTGCTAATAACCCGCTGGCTTCACCGGCTTCTTCAAGATATTCTTTTGCTGTTGCGGCTGCTATGGTTTTTTTTAAATAAAATATTGCGGAATCGTTTTGTTTTTTTAAGAATAAAATTTTGGACATGGGAATATTCATTTCCAAAGTTGATACTGACCCCGGTAACATATTTTCATATTTTTTGTAAATAGAGAGGGCTGAGTCAATTTTTCCCTGCTTTGAAAGAATTGCTGCAAGTGTGACAGCGGGTAATATCCATGTGATGTTTTTTCTTCTTAATTCAATATCTGATGCTCTTTTTGAATTTGTGTAAGCGGAGTCTAAGTTGCCAACTGCAAGAAAGGCACGCCCTTTTAATCCTTTGATCGCTTCTTCAAAATCTGTATCATTTTTATCAACCTGTATTACTTTGGAATAATAATCAACTGCATGCTGATAGTTGCCCTGGTAAAAATAAAGATTGCCTAAATGTATGTTAGCTCCTCCAATAAGATTTTCATCTTTTATGTCCAGCGCTCTGTGCAAAACTTCAAGTTCCAATTCCTGCGCCTTATAATAATTTCCCTGTGTTGCGAGTACTTCACCTTTAAAAAGAGAAGACAATAGTTCACCATTTTCATAATTTATTTTTTTTGAAAGAGAAATGCCTTCATCAAAATATGATATAGCTGTATCGGGATAAAAATATGAATATTGCCGGCCAAGTGCGATGAGCATTTCAATCTTACCAGTATCGCTTTTTGACGTTTTTAATTTTAATTTCAGATCATCTATTTTGCGATTTTGTGCATTAGCATAAACACCAGTAACTAAAACTAAAAACAGGATCCATTTCATTTTGAATATCAAAACTTGTGAGATTTATGAGTTAGTTCTATAACTAAAAACCCGCTTGAAGAACAAAGTATTTTTTTAGGGGCACATACTTCCGCTTAATATAAAATAAAAATTCCGTATTTCTTTAAAAAAAACACGAAACCGTTTTTTTCTTATTAAAATACGTGAAAAACACGGGGAAGAAAATCCGTGTTTTCGCCCTTTTCTGTTTGATAGATATTCTTAATATTCGCGTAGCAATTTGACAAGTTAATTTGAATTTTTTTTGTTTGACATTAGCCCTTAAACCTTTTACTGACCGTGTTTATTGCAGGCATTGCGATAAGCAACTAATAAGAATGGAAGATGAAAATCTTCCATTTTTCGTTTTGATACTAACTTAATTTCCGAAAAACTAACGGTTATATGTAACCGGTTTCATCGCCTCTTATTTTTTCACTCTGTCAAAAAACTCTTTTTGCAAAGCCAGCGTTTTTGTATCCGTTTTCACTGCTTTGAGCGCTTCCACTAACTGACTTATTACATGCTCACTTACCAATTCACCAAGTTCGCGCGTTGCTTTGGCTCCTTCACCTGCATAATGATTCGGATAATCCGCATACCACCAGATTGCTGTGTACACATTCGGAATACTGAGTCTTTTTTGATTTGCTCCCGATTCATTTGTTGCACTATCCATTTTTACAAGATCGGGCCGCAAATATAAAAGCGATGATGTTTCTCTTTCGCCCGCATGCTGATCTCCCGCGGGATCTGATTTATGAAGTGCATTCATTTTTTTTGCATAAGCGGAATCAGAATGCGCTTCAAAAAAATAAACGGCATAGTTGCGTTGTTTTTCCAATCTTGTCTGAATAAAATATCTTATCAATTCCGGGTTGCCACCGTGCCCGTTGACGATCAATATTTTTTTAAATCCGTTTCGTGCAATCTCATCGCATGTCGCTTCGAGCAGATCCCAAACCACATGTTCCGGTAATGCAAACGTTCCGGGTTGATGTCTTGCTTCATTTATTTGTCCATAAAAATAATCGGGAAACACAACTGCATATTCTTTTTTTGTTGCTCTGGCCGCCCACTCGCGCACTTGAATTAAATCAGAACCAATCGGAGCATGTGGCCCGTGTTTTTCTAAAATGCCGATGGGAAGAATGCATGTGCTATCGGAAAGTTTTAGCGCTTTTGGCCAATCGCTGGCAACCAGTTCATCCCAACGACTGTGAAGTTCCTGCGCCATTGTAAATTGAAAAACGAATAATAATAACACAATTAGTTTTGATGCCTTAGCCATAAAAAATATTTTGAGTGAATTTAATTATTATCGTTTAAAAAAATTTGAGTTGTTTAATAATTATTTCACGCAAAGACGCCGAGTTAAAAAGATGCAAAGACTTTCTTTGCTTCTTATGGCATTTTACGTGAAATGGGTTGTTACAAAAATAATTTTGAAGATGCACTTGCGGACCAAAATTTAATAGTAGTACTACCGATGAAAGTAATGCGACGTAACTATGCTGATGAGGATTACAAACGCTGGTATCAAAATCAAAAAATAATCGGCACTGAATTATTTTTTCGCGCAAACAAAAAAAGAGACGTTATTAAAACGCCTATTTTTATTTATCATCAAGCTGTGAATTGTTACTTAATTAATTTTTGGATTTGTGTTTGTCCGCCGCAAACAATTTTCATAAGATATATTGAACTTGCAAGTGGTTTGGGAATGATCTTTGATCCATTCACGCTGCCTGTTTCAAGAATTCTTCCATCCAGATCCATCAATTGGGAAGTGAGCGGAAGTTGGCTTTTTATTTGCCAGCTTGATAGAAGATCGCTGATGCTCCAGGTATTTGCGATAATATTTGCCTGTTTTATCCCGACAATAGTTTGTGTTCCGTCCACGTCTTCCTGAATTAATTTATATAAATTCCTGGTGCAACATTTTTGTCGGCGAACTGATAAGAGCTTCCTGTATTTAAATTGGTTGCTGCAACTGTGCCGATTTTTTCAAATTGAGAAAATGGTGGGGACACGCGTTGAATAACAAAATCTTTATTTCCTGATTCATCCGAAGTAACCCAGGTGAGCAACACGTTGTTTGGACTAACAGAGAGATTAAATGATTCTATCAAAACAGGCAGTGTGCCAATGATCGAAATAAAATTGCTCATAAAAGCGGGTGCGGAAAGACAACTTGCACCGGAAATAAGTTTGAGTGAATATTGATCTGCGAGTGATGCAGAAGCTACAAAATAAGTTGAGCTGGTTGCTCCCGGTATTATACTTCCGTTTTTGTACCATTGGTAGGATGGCAATAGTCCGCCATTGGTGATCAACGATGCAAAAGTCACTGCATTT
>DATHPY010000105.1:0-2381 GCA_035483315.1 Puia sp.
ATTAGCGAATAAATGGTATGTCGATGAATTCTATGATACAATTATTGTAAAACCGATAAATGCTTTAGGCAAATTTTTTAATGATGTTTTTGAAAAATCAATTGTTGATGGAATTGTAAATGGCATCGGGCGTACTATCCAATATGGAAGCAGGCAGCTAAGACTGTTACAAAGCGGGCAGGTTGGCGCTTATGTGTTGATGATGGTGTTGGGCATTGTGATTTTATTCGTGATACAAATTATTTTGAAAAAATAAAAGATATAGCCACAGATTGCACAGTAACACTGATTTGAATAGGTGAATTTTCCGTGTCTCTGTGTAATCTGTGGCAAACAAAAAATTACATGATTCCTGTTTTATTAATATTAATTCCATTGACTTGCGGATTTGCGGGTTTCTTTATTAAGAATTCCAATGCGGCAAAGAACTGGTCGTTGATTGCTTCATTAATAACATTGATTGTTTCCATTGCAG
Organism: Puia sp.; assembly: GCA_035483315.1. Lineage (GTDB taxonomy): Bacteria > Bacteroidota > Bacteroidia > Chitinophagales > Chitinophagaceae > Puia. The sequence goes on from DATHPY010000105.1 coordinate 476, forward strand.
GGCTGACAGCTTATAACGGGAATGCATATACGCATTTTCAGGCTGAATGGCTAACTACGTTGGGAGCTAAATTTTCGGTTGGTCTCGATGGCATGGGACAAATTCTTACTCTACTCACTGCTATTTCGTTTCCGGCAATTTTTATTTCTACTTACAGAAATGAATATAAAAACGCGAAAAACTTTTACGCACTGATGCTTTTGTCGCAGGCAGGATTGATGGGCGTATTTGTCGCAACCGATGCATTATTGTTTTATTTTTTCTGGGAGCTTGCATTGATACCGGTTTATTTTCTCGCTTCACAATGGGGCGGAGAAAAAAGAATACAGGCAACATTTAAATTCTTCGTGTACACTTTCACCGGATCATTATTAATGCTCGTTGGAATTATCTATTTATATTTTCAAACGAAAGATCATTCTTTTTCGATGGATGCATTTTATTCATTGCATTCTAAAATTCCTGCTGCAACACAAAATTGGTTATTCTGGTTATTTTTTATTGCGTTCGCAATCAAGATGCCGATATTTCCTTTTCACACATGGCAGCCGGACACATACGAACAATCGCCCACAGCTACTACCATGGTGTTAAGTGGCGTGATGGTGAAGATGGGATTATTTGGTGTCATCAGATGGTTGGCGCCAGTATTACCGATTGCAACCTGGGCTTGGGGCGATACCGTTTCTGCATTGTGCGTGATCGGGATGATATACGCTTCACTTATCGCGATGCAACAAGACGATCTGAAAAGATTGGTTGCTTATTCTTCCATTGCGCATATTGGTTTAATGTGTCTCGCAATTTTTGCCACAACAAAAACCGGAATGCAGGGAGTGATGATACAAATGTTCAATCACGGTATAAATATTATCGGGTTGTGGATAGTAGTAAATTTAATTGAACGACAATTTCATACGCGAAAAATTTCTGAGCTCGGCGGACTTGCACAAAAGGCGCCCGTTCTTGCAATATTATTGGTGATCGTTGCATTGGCAAATGTTGCGCTGCCGCTAACTAATGCATTTGTTGGTGAGTTTTTAATGTTCAGTGGAATTTACAGTTCCACAGCAACAACTTATAATGTTGTGTTTACTGTTGCTGCAGGTGTTTGTATTATCTTATCGGCAGTGTACACACTCAACATGATCCAAAAAGTTTTTTATGGAAACACCAATGCATTAACGCAAAATGCAAAGGACATTTATTTTAGTGAAAAAATTATTCTTTCGGTGCTGGTAGTGATCATCGTTTTAATTGGCGTTTATCCGCAGCCAATTCTTGATCTTACAAAAAACATTGTGGAAACTATTATAGCCAAAATGAATTATAAACTTTAGAGCAAGACCAATAAGATATGAATGCAATTATTTTTTCGGCTGTTTGGGGAATTGTGATGATGTTTACCGGCGTGCTTGCAAAAACCAAAATGGTTATTCAATATACTGCCATTGCAGGATTGATATTATTGCTCGTTGTGAATATTCTTGAATTGGGCGGAAATCATTTCTTTGATATTGACGTTCACAACATGCTTTATTTTGCGCCGTTCGGTTTGTTGTTTAACTGCATTGCATTTGCGTCTACGTTGATCTATTTTTTATTATCATCAAAAGATATTTTGGAAGTTGGCGCCAATGGAGCTGACTATTTTGCTTTGATATTTTTCGTATTGTGCGGAATAAGCATTGTTACTTCATTCAATACTTTATTGATGTTATTTTTAGGAATAGAAATAATTTCTATCCCACTTTATATTTTGACGGGCTCAGCCAAACGTGATCTGAAAAGTAATGAGGCTTCACTGAAATATTTTTTGATGGGCGCGTTCTCCACCGGATTAATGTTGCTCGGAATTGCTTTTTTATATGGCGCAACTCCAAACGGCTCATTTTTTTTAGATGAT
>DATHPY010000106.1:0-8703 GCA_035483315.1 Puia sp.
GTTACGCCGATTTGTTCGGATTCCTGGATGATTTGAAGTTTCTGTTCTACAGAAAAACTTCTTCGTGTTTTTGACATAACCTAAATTTAAGTGACTAAATTGAATTGCAAATTTAGTCCAGCGATTTAGGGGGCTAATACAGTATTTCAGAGCAAATACTAATTCCCAAACTTTTTAAGCTTCATACAAAAAAATCTTTGGAGGAAGTTGGTTGCAATATTGTGAATGTAAATGGAGTTGCTTTTAAACATTTCTTAGAACTGATTAAGAAGGGCTATTTTATAAAGTGCCTTGCTTTAACTGACAGCGATTCAAATACCCAAACTGAAAACCGAGCAGAAGATTTAAAAACCAATTATCAAACTACAAACGAGAATTTAATTCATGTTGAAATAAGCACAGAATCAACTTTTGAAAAAGATTTAATTGCTGCAAATAAAAGTGGCGATGGAAAAGACCTAATGCTAAAAGCGATTGAGTTGACCAGACCTCAAAATGGAAAAGAATTGAAAGAAGCAACTACAACCGAAATAGTTCTTGATGACTTTTTCAAACTGATTGAAAGCAGAAATGTGGAAGGAAAAAAGCAGTTTGATCTCAAAGCGGCTTTTGCAACGGACTTACTTGATACACTGAATGAAAGCGATAAATCTAATCAGTTCAATATTCCAAAGTATATCAAGGACGGTTTTGATTTTATCTATCCACAAACGAATGAATCAGAGAGTGCAGAATAATTCCGAAATACAATTAGTTATTGCTGGACCTGGTGGAGGCAAAACTCACAACATGGTTGGAGAAATTTTAAACTCTATTGAAACTCTCTCACCCACACGCTATTGTGCGGTAATTACATACACAAATGCTGCAACTGAAAATATAAAATCAAGAATTGAAAATAAAATTTCCATCCCTCAAAATATTTTCATTGGCACGACACATAGCTTTCTTATCAAATTCATTTTTGAACCCTTTGCTCATCTCTTTGACATCACTTCGGTTGACAAACATTATATTGATGCTGTTAAACTAAATTATTCCGCAAAAAATCCATTCGCAAAAAAGAATGGAGAAATTTCTTTAGCGAGTAGTCTTCTCTTAAACGGCATTATAACTTATGATAAAATTTTAGAGCAATCCTTTGAGCTTTTAAACAATGAAGTAGTTCTACGGGTAGTTTCAAATAAACTGCAACATATTTTCATTGACGAGTATCAGGATTCCAGGGTTTATCAGCATGAGATTATCCAAAAAATAGCTGACCGAGGAAAAACAAAATTGTATTGCATTGGAGACCCTTTGCAGTCAATATTTAGGTTCACATATACACAGAGTCAATTAAAAAAAGAACCGAAACCGAATTCATTTCAAGACACACCCTTGTTAGAACTTTGTAAAAGGAAAAAGGATGAAACACTTTTCATCAATGAGAACTACCGTTCCTCCGCTCAAATTGTTAATTTAATAAACAAGTACATTATAAATTTTAATTCTTCCTTTCAGCAGGAGGCGAAAGGAGTCAATTCAGGAATTGATTACCCTGTTGTTTTTATCCAGGAACATGAAATCAAAAAAATAATTAAAGAATATAATTCATGTAAAAAGCATCTTGAAGTAACTAATGAGGAAGAAAAACTCGCAAAGAATTTATTTCTCTCTGATGAATGGAGTTTATTTGAAAGTATTGCCAATGAAGAAAATTTGAATCGTCTTGTTAAGGACAATTCAAAACCTTCCAGCCATTTAGGTGAAGCGATGCGGCTTGCTACTGCTATGATTGGCTTAAAGAAACGAGAAATAATTTCCATTACTTCTGATGAATTAACTTATAGAAAGTTTAGCTTAAAAGTATTCAGAACAATTAGACAACGGGTGTTTAATGACGATGCTCATTGCGAAAACACAATCAGGAAAATGTTTCAGGATGAATTTAATGTTGAACTTGATAAAGCAACAAAAGGGAAGGTTCATACAGACAGAGCAACCGAAAATATTAAGACCATCAACTCAAATAAGACAACAACAGATTTTTATTCAACTATTCATACTGCAAAAGGGCTTGAAGCAACTTCTGTTTTGGTTTGTGCCAAAACTAAAAACCAATTATTGAAGTGGTTAGCAGTGGACAAAATAGTAACTGACGATGATGATTTCAGGTTAGGTTATGTTGCCTTCAGTAGAGCAAGAAAATTTTTAGCAATTGCTTGTTTGCAGCCAATTGATTTGGCTACCAATCAAATCTTGTCATCACTTGGCATAAAATTATCAAACGAATTCACAAACGATGAATAAGAAGGGCGAACGTACAACATGGGTATTGCTAAAATGCAGGCTGACGGAAGCCGTGTTTCAACAGTAGTAATTCAGTTGGGCTCCATATCCAGCTTAAACTTATCTATTTAGCTATGTGCATATCATCATCTTTTTTATCTTTACTCAGCAGCAGTTAGCCGGGGCGGACGGAATTCTATTCCCTGCACTTCGGCAATACCTGTTCGTTGGTATATTCTGTTGAAATGTGTATCGTACACCAGTAAGTATCCTTCTCGTTGACCCCCCCGGGCAAAGAGAGTTGGGAAGTCCCCGTCAACCTCTCAGAAGTCAAATCAAATTTCTCACTCAAAAAACAAAAACACTTTTTTATGGTACAAGTAAAAGCTATTCATGAACGCATGAATAAAGAAGACAAACCTTTTATTACTCTTGAACTCACTGGTGATATCGAACTAGTTCAATCGCATGAGACAGGAAGATTCTACGCAACTGCAAGACGTTGTTTTATTTCTTCAACATTCACTAAAGAACAAGCGCAAGAGTTCGTCGGAACAAAAATGCCAGGACACATTGTAAGAGAAGCATGCGACTCTTATGATTTCACCGTTCCTGAAACTGGTGAAGTAATTGGTCTGTCTCATCGTTGGACTTATCAGCCAGAACAACCATTACTTGAAACTAACACCAATGCCCAACCGAAAAGAGAATTCATGGAAGAAATGATGGATTAGTAGGCTTTGCTCTTTAGATGATTAATGTCAAGGGGAGAATATAACATTCTCCCTTTTTTATTTCACTTTTTAAAACTATTCACATGCAACTACAAACAGCATCACGCAAAAAAGCAAGAATAAAACTCGGACTTCAAGGTCCGTCAGGTTCAGGCAAAACATTTAGCGCACTGTTACTTGCTTACGGCTTAACAGATGATTGGAGCAAGATAGCAGTGATTGACACAGAAAATCACTCAGCAGACCTATACGCACATCTTGGAAATTATTTTACTCTCACTTTAGAGTCACCATTCAGTCCAGAAATATATGTTGAAGCAATAGTTACTTGTGTAAAAGCGGGAATTGAAGTGGTCATTATTGATAGCGTTTCTCATGAGTGGGAAGGTGCCGGAGGAATTTTGGAAATACATTCTGGAATGACGGGAAATAGTTTTACAAACTGGAGCAAAGTAACACCACGTCATAATAAATTCATTCAGGAGATATTACAGTCACCAATACACGTAATTGCTACCATTCGTTCTAAACAGGACTACATATTGAACGATAAAAATGGGAAGCAAGTGCCAGAAAAAATCGGATTGAAAGGCGTAACAAAAGAAGGATTGGATTATGAACTGACACTTGTTTTTAATCTGGATATTAAACACAATGCAGTTGCCTCTAAAGACAGAACTTCTCTTTTCATTGATAAACCAGAGTTTCAAATCAGCACTGCAACTGGAAAGAAGATATTGGAATGGTGCAATAGTGGAAAAGAAATCAGCATTGAAGAAAGAATAAACGAGAGCAAATCCATAGGTGAACTACTTGAGTTATTTAAATCCGCTTCTGTTTCTGATCAGGAATACTATCAATCTGCATTCTCTAAAAAAAGAGAGCTACTCCAACCAAAAAATAATCACTCATTAAAACCTTCACAAAATGGAACTCATACCAGTCGCTCAAAACAGCAATGAAAAACTAATGGTTAAAACCTTATCTACAGAAAAACCATTTATTGAAGCAAACACATCAGCATGCACAATGGAAGAAATAAAAAACTCGCATATTATTCCTGTATTTATAAAAGATAATGAGCCATTAATTAGTCATGCTGATTTTATAGAAACAACTTTTCAAGTTGCAAGGGATATTTTTTCTTCAGAAATAATATTATCTCCCAACGTACGACTCTCCCATCCGATTAAAGGCAGAATTCCTGAAGAACGGAATAAATCTGCTATGGAATTAGAAGAATATGAGAAAACGATTTACTATGAACGCATGATGTTCGTGATTGAAATCCCTTCTATACAGGGAGAAATTGACGGATCCAAGTTGAGCCTTACAATAGGCGGAGTGAAATCCTATAACTCGGATAATCTGTACAGCAAAAAAGGAAGTGATGAACATTTTAAAATCTTCATCGGATTTAAAAATCAGGTATGCACAAATCTTTGTGTTTGGTCAGATGGCTCAGTTGGAAATCTTGTTGTGAGAAATATTGGTCAGCTGCAAGGTGCAATCAAAACGCTGTTTGAAAACTATAATTCAAATTATCATTTACACAATTTGAAACGCTTCAGTGAATTTGAAATTACAGAAAATCAGTTTGCGCATCTGATTGGGCGATCAAGGATATATAACTTTTTACCGCACGCCCTGAAAAAAGATATCCCGCAACTGCTATTTGGAGACTCACAAATAAATACCGTTTGCAGAGAGCTTTACACTAACAGTGATGGATATATGAACAGCATTAATTTATGGAATTTGTACAATCTTTTTACTTCAGCCAATAAGAGCAGTTATATTGATTCTTTTCTCGAGCGGTCAGTCAACGCGTATGAATTTATTGAACAATTGAAATTTGCTTTGGTAAACAAATCGACATGTTGGTATTTGAATTAGTAATCACTGTGCCCTGCGAAAACAAAATGACATGGACAGATTTTATAGTTCTTGATAGTTTTGTTTATCTTTTAATTGTCAAAAGAAAATGGATTGCACGAGAGAATTTGCTTTGAATTATGATTTTGCTGTGAATTTATTAAAGTGATGGCGGAGAAATGAAAACGGGGAAATCTGAAGCTGATGAAGGAAGCGAGTTTGTTATTCTACAAGATCTATTTGTTTTCCGTGAAAGGTCTGTCAATATTTACTAAATCGAAAAATAAGAACAGTTAATAAAAAATATAATTACGTTCTACCTTTAACACGAATTTTATGAGAAGAATTAAATTGCTCCTACTTATATCAATGCATTGGTTTTTAGCAAATGCTCAAAATGATTGTCCGCCAGTGATCAAATTAAAATCCATGTATTCTAATAACAGTAATGTTAAACTGCTTATAGATTCCATGCTTGCTAATGTGCAAAGTTTGCCTGACGGTTCTCCAAATTTCTGGAAGAATAAAAATATAATTGATCTATACACTTTTCTCAATCAGTGGTTTTATACACTTCCTACTGTTTCTAATGGGCTTGATAATATAATTAAATTCTCTTTGCTTTATTATCACAATCCTTTTGGACTAAGGTTTGTGAACGAAGAACCGGGGTTAAGCTGGACGATGTATTTTGTAAAAGAGGACGGTAAATTTATGGATAGCCGGCAATCAACTGGCAGCATCAGTCAATGGCTTGCAGATAGTAGTTTACACAATGAAGAATATGTAATTCCGGCAGGTGGTTATGTTTCTTTCAATCAGTTTTTTACAAGAAATTTAAAACCGGGTACCAGACATGTTTCGAGACCCAATGATAATTCTGTGATCGTTTCTCCTGTTGATGGAATTATTGACTGGATAAAGGTGGATCTGAAACCCGATAGCACGTTACCCATAAAAGGCCGGATGAAACTAGACCTTAATCAACTGCTAGGCAATTCAGTTTATGCAGCTCGTTTTATAGATGGCACAGCATTGTCTGTGATTTTGTTGCCTAGAAATTATCATCACTTTCATGCGCCGGTTTCCGGCCAACTGGTCGAATCAAAACAAGATGTCGGCAATGTTCTTTTTGGGAGCCAGCTCATAGATTTTTTTATGACTGGTAAAAGTGACTTTAGCGTGTTTGAAAATTATAAGCATGGATATTTTATTATTAAGACACAGCAGTACGGCTATGTTGCCGTTATACCCGTTGGATTGGAAACCATCGGCTCAGTAATTTTTGAAAATCGAGTGAAACATATTTATGCAGGAAAAGAAATTCTTGTAAAGAAAGGAGAAAAGCTCGGGCACTTTGCATATGGTGGATCATTAGTAATAATGCTATTTGAAAAAGACCGGTTGAATTCGCTTAGCGTTCAGCAAGGGCAACAGATTGGAATATTTAATCAGGAGGTAAAATAAATGTTGAGCCTAAAATACTTCCCTGATATTTCATTCCACGACAATAAATAACGGGACTGGAAATAAATCTTAATTTCGGGCACACATCTCCGTTAGTTTTCAAAAAAATCAAGATCGGGTGTCCAAAAAATAATAAATCCGTGTTTCATTTATGACGAAACATAATAGATTACTCTGGGTTTCTCTGCAATAATTATTTGAGAACAAATAAATTCATGTCACTAATCGTTCACTAATACCCTCAAACCCAGTAGAATCGCAATACTTAATATTCTGCATCGTTGTATGCATAATATACAAGGATGGAATATGCAGTCAGCGCGGATTTCAGTGAGTTCACCGGTTATTTCACCAGGAAATAATATATTCCCATCATAGTGAAGCGCCATTAATTTTGTCCACGCAATGAAATATCGATTTAAAGTCATAAAGCTTTTGTTTAAATCGCATTTCGTTCTTCTATTGGTCGAAATACAAGTTCCTCCCAAATCGTATTCATTTCATATTTTTAATAATAGATTACTAATAAAATTATTCTTCTAACACAACGTAAACCAAAACTGAAATTGCTATCATGGAAGTACATCATCACCCCAATGTATAATTCCACTATCGTCGACAAACATACGAAGTTTCATTTTTGCCCAACCCCATCTTAAAAATTTACCAAGTTTATAAACCTCTTAAATTAATTCTGATGAAAGATTATCAGTACTACATTTTCTATTGTGACAGCTCCTGTATTCTTGTGATTAATCCAAAAGGCGCAATACGAAAACTCTACACGCCATTCAGAGTACTTTCTATTCAAGAAACTGGAACCAAAAAAGAACAATGGCTTTTTGTTGATGAAGTGCACATAGATAAAAAGGACAAACTGCTTTACTTGATCAATGGTAAGCTATGTCCGTATAATGGATTCCAGATAAGAATCAGTTTCTAAAAATAATATTCAATCATCACTGCCTGTTTCAAAAAAAGTAAGCAGTTTTATTTTACTATTATGGAAGACGCATTATTCACTATCTCTGAAATAGAAATTAGATACAATCCTAAAATCCCAGCATTACACAAAGCACAAATAAAATCTTCAAATGATGCGTACAGACAATTCATGATTTTACTTGATGAAAACGCGATGAATATAAAAGAAGAGGCTGCTGTTCTGTTTTTAAATCGTGGGAATCGCGTAATTGGTGGTTATAAAATTTCAGTTGGTGGAATCACAGGGACTGTTGTAGATATAAGAATAATCCTGGGAATCGCACTGAAGTCACTTGGAACAGGAATTATTTTAGCACACACGCATCCATCGGGTGAATTGAAACCATCAAAAGCAGATATGAAATTGACAGATCAATTAAACCTTGCATGTAAAATAATGGAAATTACTTTGCATGATCATCTTATCATTACCTCTGAAAGTTATTACAGTTTTGAAGATGAAGGTTTGTTGTAAGCCGGAACAAACAAACAAGACCATACAATATAGATAGATCAAAATTTGTGTTGAAACCTAACGCAACCAGCTTTATTTTGCATGAAGTAACAAATTCAATAGCTCGTGCCGACATTAACCTATCAGATTTACGTTATAGAACTATCAAAGCGGGTGTTTACCGAGAACATTAAGTTCCGGGCCGCTAACCCACAATTTAATGGTGTACTTGAATGCCTCTATGTGGGAATGACCAGTAAGACACCACAAGAGCGATTGAACCAGCACAAGACTGGATATGTAAACAAAAAAGGTCACAAGCTATCGGCTAACATCGTTCAGAAATATGGGCGCTATTTGCGTCCAAGTCTGTACGACCATATAAATGCAAAACAAATGAACAGACAGGAAGCACTTATAATGGAGGAAAAGCTTGCCTGGGATTTGCGAAGACAAGGTTATGCGGTTTGGTTCAATTAATTTGTAAAAGTCACTAGTTGACCTTCCACTAAGGAATTATAATTGCTCATACTCCACCTCCGGAGAATTAAAGACATCAAAAGCAGATAGGAATTTGACAGAGCAATTAAATCTGGAATGTAAAATAATGGATATTACTTTGCTTGATCATATGATTATTACTACTGAAACTTATTACAGTTTTGAAGATGAAAGATTGTTATGATTCAATATAAAAATCCATGCTGCAAGGGATTAAATTATCGCCACTTGATAAACATTTATCCATAATAAAAGAATTTCCCACACACAATAGTACTTTTTCCAATCAACCGAGTACTCCTTTCATCTTGAAAGTAATTATCTGATAATATTTTGACTGTTATTTAAAAAATACTTTCTAATTTGATCGTTCCGACCAAGGTGAATGTGGTAATATTTTAAATCAGTTATTTTATT
>DATHPY010000107.1:0-9503 GCA_035483315.1 Puia sp.
AAGGCGAGAAGAGCGGAATGGAAAAGAACTTTGATCCAAAAGCGAATTTAAAGAAGCTGCACAGCAAGTTTTTATGAAACCACTTCCCTTTGTTATTAGTAAAAAGGCTGTTTCTGACCTGGAAGAAATTTGGCTTTATACAGTCCAAAAATGGTCGGTAGAGCAAGCAGATCGCTACTACAACCAGATATTTGACGAGATCAGTTACATCTGCAAACATAGCAATTCTGGGAGATCAATGGAACATATTCGAAAAGGCTATCGGGCTTCAAAAGTTAAATCTCACCTCATTTTTTATAGAACCTTGAATGATAGGATCGAGGTAATTAGAATTTTGCATGAGCAGATGGATATAGAAAACAGGTTAAACGATTGAGTAACTACGAACAATAAATAGTTCTGCAACCGACATTAAAAATGGAAGAAAAAGATCTTCAGCTCGAGCGCACCGTATTTTTTTGTGATGCAGTAGTTGCCATCGCCATTACATTGCTTGCATTCAATATAAAAATAGAACGCATAAATGAGCATTTGAGTTTTGCCGATATTGCCAGGCAATGGAAAATATTTGTTGCTTTTATACTTTCATTTTTCAATATTGCCAACTTCTGGAAAACACATCAAACTTTTTTTTCCCACATAAAAAAAATGGATGAAACATTGCTTTGGTTCAATATTCTGTGGTTACTGTTTATTGTGCTGCTCCCATTTTCCACATCATTAATAAGCGTTTATTTTTCGGATGTGCCGGCGATGTTTGTTTATTGTCTTAATACATTGCTCGTTACTATTTTTCAAAACAATATTTGGGATTACGCATCCGCAAGGCCTGACTTTATAAAGCCGGAAAGCACGAATAAAATAAACGCTTCTCACATACGATTATATTGCAACCTGGAAATGGTGAATGCCATAGTTGCTCTCATACTCTGCTTTTTCCGGCCACGATTAGCTTTTATTTTGCTCTTTACAAAATTGCCCATGCTCTTGTTAGCAGGAATATTTTTACGCCGCGAAAAAAGGAAATTGAAAAAGCAGGCTAACTGAAGTTTTTGATTTAGTTTTTAGATTTTTACCTCTTCATTTAATTTTTTTCTTTTGTAACAAGCATTTGTTCTCTTCTCAGCATTGTTGCGTCGCACTCTTGTACGGCAACAATTCTATTGAGCTGTGGGTTTATAACCGGCAAATCTTTTCTAATTTGATATTTTTTGAGAGGCAGTTTTTAATGTTATAAATTTATACGTTAATGCAAAGAAGTACATTTAATCGCAAATAAAAAACCATGAACGTAACAAGACAAAAACTAAATCTCGCCGAACAAAAAGCAAAAGAATTATTTTCTGCAGTTGAAGAACGAGGGTTAATAGTTTCCGGCAAAACCGAAAAACAGCTTTGCGATGAAATTGTACAAATTGCCAAAGAAGATTTTGATATTAAAGAACATTGGTCAAAAAAAATTGTAAGAACAGGCATTAATACATTACAACCTTTTATTGCAAATCCGCCTGACTTAATCATTCAGGATAGTGATATATTGTTCTTTGATTTTCATCCCATTTTTGAAGGTTGGGAAGCAGACCTTGGAAGAACGTACGTTTTAGGCAATGACCCTTTGAAATTAAAAATAAAAAAAGATGTAGAAGCGGCATGGCACGAAGCAAATGCCTGGTATTTTAAACAAAGCCATCTTACCGGCGCAGAATATTTTAATTACGTCACTGACCTTACAAAACGCTATGGCTATGAATTTGGAAATGCCATAGCAGGTCATATTGTAGGTTATTTTCCACACGAGCAACCCGACGATCCCAATGATCTGTGTTTGGATGTACACCCGGATAATTATAAGGATATTCTTCAACCAGACAAATACGGAAAGAAAAGACATTGGATACTGGAACTTCATTTTGTGGATAGAGCAAATAATATAGGCGCCTTCTTCGAACAATTGCTAACGGCAGAATAAAACAGCCGGTCGCGCCCCGCCATGATTTATTTTCGGTTGCTAATTAACGTTAGTTTGACCAAAATAAGCATCTGATGAATTCAATTTTTAAATGACTAAAATGATAACAGACAACAAAACTCAAATTAAAGAACTTATTGAAAATTGGGCAAAGGCAGTTCGCAGCAGAGATATTGATGCAATTCTAGCACATCATTCAAAAGATATTGTGTTGTTTGATGTTCCGGAACCTTTTCAATCCAACGGCATTGATGAGTACCGGAAAACCTGGGATTTATTTTTTACTTACACGAAACAAGGTGTGTTTGATATTGAAACATTAAATGTAGTTGCTGATGAAAATGTTGCTTTTTGCATTGCAACGATGAAATGCTCCGACAAAAGTGATACAGGCGATTTTGTTGATCTGCCTTTTCGTTTAACAGTTGGATTGAAAAAAATAAATGATCAATGGACTATTGTTCATGAGCATCACTCTATTCCAGGTAAATAATATTTCTTCACGAGCCCAAAAGGCGTCTGACGGTCTTAAACCGTCTGACGCCTTTGAGTTTTGCCGTTTGTAAAGCGCTCAATAGAATTGTTGTAGCACACGAGTGCGACACAACGATGCTTACTAGATATTCTGCACCATGGGTCATAAAAACTTTTATTATTTGTCTTCGGCATAAATGCCAGAGCTAGTCAAAAACTATTTTGCATTTTTTGCAACATTAATTGAACTTGCCTGTCTAATTGCACAAGTGAACGATATTACCGGATATACGCTTTCTGACAAAAGTTTAGTGGACAAGGTTTTGCGTGGGGAAACCGGCGCCTTTGCAACGATCATTAAAAATACGGAAGCGTTGACGGCACAAATTGTTTTTAAAATGATCAGTAATGCTGAAGACCGCAAAGATGTTGCGCAGGATATTTACCTGAAAGTGTTTAATAAACTTTCGGGTTTTAGATTTGAATCGAAACTTTCTACATGGATCGCGCAAATTGGTTACAACACCTGCCTCAGTTATTTAGAAAAGAAAAAATTGGTTTTGCCGGGTAAATTTCAGGATGATGAAAGGGATGCGATGGAATTATTCAGCAACAGATCGAATACGCAGCATAATGAAACAGAAAAATTAATTTCGAAAAAGGAACTTTCATTTATTTTGAGAACAGAAATTGAAGATCTTCCGCCTGTCTATAAAACATTGATCACTCTATATCACAATGAAGATCTGAGTTACGAAGAAATTTCTGAAATTGTACAACTGCCGCAGGGAACCGTAAAAAGTTATTTGTTCCGTGCAAGAAAAATGCTGAAAGAAAATTTACTGGCAAAATATAAAAAGGAAGAATTATGATTGATAAACATCTTACAGATGCGGATATTCAAGAATTCGTTTTGGAGAAAACGAATTGCAGTTTGGATGTTGTTGCGCACATGCATCAATGCGTGCAATGTCAGGCAAAAGCGGAAACGTACAAACTTCTTTTTTCAGAAATCAAAGAACAGCCAAAACCGGCTTTTGCTTTTGATCTTTCCGCCGCCGTATTAAAACAAGTAACAACAGAAAAATCAAAATTTTCACTGAATAGTTTGCCCGGCTATTTTATTATATTATCCGTGATTGCTGCAATTGCAATTCCATCTTATTTGTACAAAGTGAAGATCATTCAATTTTATAAGACCTATATTTTAGGAATTGTGTCAGGCGTTTCGTCGCTGGTGATCTATTTGATGGCAATAACATTTTTGATCTTTGTGATCTTTCAATGCATCGAGATGTATAAAAAATACCAACGCAAAATTGACGATCTGAATTTTTATTGAATCGTTTGCAACTTTAATTGTGTATGCCTGTCTCATGAAATAATAAATAACAGAAAAAAAATAAAAATGAAAAAAACAGTAGCCATATTGGTCGTCTTAGCATCATTCATTACTGCAAATGCGCAGAGCTATTACAGTCCTTTTCAAGACAGGGATTTTGATCGTGAAATTATTAATATCGCGGGCGTATTGATCGGTATATTTCTATTTACATCTTTTTTCCTCGGCATCATCAGGTTGATCCTAGATGGCAGAGTAAAAAGAAAAATGCTGGATAAAGAAGTTTCTGAAAATGTAGTCGAAAAATATCTTCAACCTACAAATACGGACAGCAAAAGCACAGCTATAAAATGGTTCTTTGTTCTGGTGTGTATTGGGCTTGGACTAACAATCATCAACCTTACACTTCCCGTGGGTATTCACTCCATAGCAATCATGTCATTCAGTATTGCATTGAGTTTTTTAGGATATTTCTATTATGTAAAACGTTCGGAAAAATAATCTCTACGCAATTCATTTTTTTAAAGAAAGTTGCATTAAACAAATCTCATAATGGAAGCAGTAAATTATTTTTTAGGCAAAGCAAAAACAGCATTTATTTTCCTGTTGATCTGGGTTGCAGGAATTAAATCTTTCAGCCAGGCGGATAATCTTTCAAAAAAGATTAATCCTGATTTACTCAAGCAGGATTTTACCATGCTTCGCGATTCACTG
The DNA here is from genome assembly GCA_035483315.1 of Puia sp. Taxonomy (GTDB): domain Bacteria; phylum Bacteroidota; class Bacteroidia; order Chitinophagales; family Chitinophagaceae; genus Puia. The sequence continues at coordinate 4,500 of DATHPY010000107.1, forward strand.
CAAATATTACATGCCGGATTATATCGCTATAAATCTAAAAAAGAAATTGATCTGCTTTTCGATAGCTGTTACAAAACATTGGATCAGCCGATGAGCGAAGCGGAATTTTTTCGATTAACAAGTTTTGCGATCGGCGCAATTGAAGACGGTCATACCAATTGCAGGCTTCCGCGCGACATGCAAAGAGATTATTTAAACAATGTAAAAGTATTTCCTGCTTTGGTAATGTTTATAAACAACAGGGCGTTTATTTTGTGTAGCAAACAAAATGATGCTCTTGCCGGTGCTGAACTTTTATCAATCAATGATCGTCCGATGAAGGAGATTATACAAAATCTCTTTCTTCTTATTCCTTCGGACGGAGCCATTCAATCCCGAAAAAATTGGGAGTTGATTGAAAACTTCCCTTTATTTTATAATCTCGTCTATGGCGAAAAAGAAAGTTTTGTCATCACGGTCAAAACAAAATCAGGAGATACAAAATCAGTAAACTTAAACGCAGATCTGATTAAAAATATTTATTGTGTTAATCCTCCTGGTCGGCCAAAAAAATATTTGCAGTTGAATTATACACCAGGCAATGTTGCAGTGCTCACAATTAAAAGTTTTTTTAATGGATTTTTAAGTCAGACGAATGAAAATTTCAAATCTTTTTTAGATAGCGCTTTTAAAGATTTAAAAGATAAAAAAGTAACTAAACTTATAATTGATGTGCGCGGCAATCAGGGAGGGAATGACGATAATGGAATTCTTCTTTACCAATATATAGCGTCGGAGCCATTCAGGTATTATGAGTCACAGGAAACAAACAAAGAAAAATTTTCTGAAAGCGGTCATGAAAATTTGGGAATAAAATTTCCTGCACAAAATAATTTTAACGGTAAAGTATTTTTTTTGATTGATGGCCGCAGTTTTTCAGCATCAGCGGAATTTGCTGCAGTCGCCAAAAGCAATGACAGGGGATTATTCATTGGCGAAGAAACCGGTGGTGGTTATTATGGAAATACTTCCGGCGATGATATAACAATAACGCTACCCAATTCTCAAATAACGGCAAGGATACCGATGGTAAAATATACATCTGCTGTAAAAAAAATGCAGTTCAGCGACCGGGGAGTAATTCCTGATTATATTTCGTATCCTGATGTTGATTATTTTAGCCAGCATAGCGATGTTCAATTGGAATATGCACTTAAAATAGCCAACGGCAAATAAATTATTTTAAAAGTAAACCAACATAAAATGAAGAAGATAAAATTAATAATCCTCGTTTTCGGTTTGGCGCTTTTTACTGCTTCATGCCATAGAGGAAATGTGATGATCATGAACGACGGTGAAAACGAATTGAGCATTTCTTACTCAGGGGAAATAAAATTTAATGATGACGAGACAGGGATCCAAAGCATTACGCCGGATGGATATCTTCATTATAAAAAAAATGACAGGAAATTAAATGCTGAATGTGATTATCACGGACAAATAAAATATGAGTTGTCTGATAATGGACGTAACATAGACTTGAATAGCGAGGACGGAAAAAAAATTTTAGCGATCGCGGTAAGAGATATGATAAATGTTGGGTTTGATGCAAAAGGAAGATTGCAGCGCATTTACGCTAAGGGCGGTAATCATGCTATATTAAATGAGATAGAAAATTTGAAAAGCGATTATGTGAAAGCAATGTACATGGATTTCCTGATCTCATCCGACAGTATCTCACAAAATGATCTGAAACTGGTAATAAAAAAAGTTGGTTCAGAAATTGGATCTGATTTTGACAAAGGGAATTTATTAAGGAACATTCCTGCAAAATATTTCCAGGATTCTGTGATCTCCGAAAATTGGTTTGAATCAGTGAGATCGATTGGTTCTGACTTCGAAAAATCAAACGCGCTTAAATATGCAGTGAAGCAACAGCTTTCCAACGAGCAGGTAAATAATCTGATAGATGTTGAAGAATCTATGGGTTCTGATTTTGAAAAATCGAATGTGCTGAAAGAATTTATTGGCAAAAGTTCTTTTAATGACAGCTATCTTAATAAAACTATGGACGCAATAAATAATATAGGTTCTGATTTTGAAAAAGTGAATTTGTTGCAGTTGGTAATGCAAAAAGAAAAGCAAACAGGCGCAAATTTTGACCGCATGCTGGATGCAACAGAACATGTGGGTTCTGAGTTTGATAAACAAAATTTAATAAGAGAATTGATTGCACCGGGAATTCCAGCCGACGCGAGTTTTGATAAACTAATGAGTGTCATCAACCATGTAGGCGGCGATTTTGACAAGGTTAATTTAATTAAAGAAGTGGCAGGGAAAAATATTCAGTCAGAACAGCAATGGATAAGCATTATTAATTCAACTGCCGAGATCGGATCCGATTTTGATAAAAGTAATTTGCTTGTTGCCATTGCGCCAACTATGCCAAAAAGTGACAACGTAAAGACAGCGTACACAAAAGCAGCGAAAACAATAAACTCCGAACAGGATTATGGAAGAGTGATGAAAGCAATGGATTAATTTATAATCAAAATAGAAATAGTTATTGTGATCAAAAAAATATTGTCGCTGAGTTTTCTTTTTCTTTCTTACTGCATTGGGTTCCCGCAACAAAAACTTCCGGTATTAAGATCCGATTCAACAACTATCAATATTAAAATTGATAACGAGAGTGTCGGATTTTGGCAGGTTGATACGGATACAAAACCCGGAACTGATTTTGATATATTCAGAATGGACAGGTCTTTCAGTACAAAAAAAGTAGCCTATATCAGCGACAAGGATTCAGTTTCTTTTAATGTAAAGCCCGGCGACAAATATGATTTCTTCATTCTTCTTAATAATAAATCTTTTCCAACGGAAGTAACAATGGCCGATGAGCCAGTATTTCTGCATACAAATATTATTATCATTGTTCTTTCGTCATTAATAATTATTGCGCTGGTTATTTTTTCAAAAAGAAGATCATTAAATACAAGGTCATTACTCTATTTGGGAATAATTTCTCCTTTACTTTTTTGGATTGTTACAATCACAGGCGGTTTTATTCATGGCAATTACAATCACCTTCATAATGTAGTAAGCGAGTTGGGAGCTATCGGAACAAGATCTGAAATATTTATGTCAGCAACAGAAATACTTGTTGCTATTCTAAGTATATTATCAGTTATCGGTTTTTATAAAGCGTGCAGACAAACAGGCGCTAATGTTATTCCGGTTCTTACAATTCTTAGTTTGTCAATATCCATGTTTTGGGCTGCAACATTTCCGATGCATCATGAACTGCATGGCGCACTTGGTCCGGTTCCGCTGATCCTGAATTTTGGAGTGTTGCTGGCTATTATTTTATGGCGGAGAAAAAAATTCTTTCCGATCAGGATGATTTCAGTGATAAGTTTTATTTTAATGATGCTGATCTTGTTGCGCATTATTCCGGAATTGCGCGGAAATTATGAAGGATTAATTCAACGTTTTTTTTATTTTGGATGGACTGTGTGGTCGATCTCACTGAGTTTATTTTTTATTAAAGAAATTGAAAATAAAGATTACTACGCTGCATAATTTTATAAAGAAACATCTTCTATCAAAAAGAATTCCGGTTTGTTTTTAACGATATTTATTGAAAGCACATTGAACTGGATTCTTTTTTATTTCGGAAATTGATGAAGAAATTCTTCTGCTGCTTTCATCAGGTTCTCTATTTTCTTTTTAGCAACACTTTCTTCCGGATTGCCAAAAGCTTTGCTGCGTCTTGCTTTCGCTTCAATAAAATGCAGCACATAATTTTTGCTGGCGATAATATCAACTTCATAATGCGAGTAACGCCAGTTAAGATGCAATATTTCGTAATTATTTTTTTCAAAATATTCTTTCGCAAGTTGCTCGCCATTCTTTCCCAAATCATTATGAGTTGCCATTAGTAGTTTTCTTTTCTTATTTTGCAATCGCAAAGAGGCTCTCTCTGTGTTTCTGTGTTCTCTGTGGCAAAATTTTTCTCATGAATCACACTAAAAATAAAGTTTTCAAACTGCTTGGCAAAGTGCAGCATTATGCATGGGGCGGTAATTCTTTTATCCCACAATTATTACATATTGACAATCCCGAAAATAAACCATTTGCAGAATATTGGCTCGGCGCGCACGATAATGCGAGCGCTGAATTGATAATTGATAATGGAGAAAAGAAAAAATTAAACGAATACATTCGATCAGATGCTGCAGAATTGTTGGGAGAAAATGTAAATAATAAATTTAAACGTCTTCCATATTTATTAAAAATTCTGGATGTGAAAGATATGCTTTCTATACAGGTTCATCCGTCAAAAAAAAATGCGCAGAATGAATTTCTGGAAGAAAATAAAAAATCAATTCCATTAAACGCGCCTCATAGAAATTATAAAGATGATAATCACAAACCTGAGTTGATGCTTGCTCTTAGCGAGTTCTGGCTGTTGCACGGATTTAAGCCAAAAGAAATAATAATAAAAATTCTAAAAGAAACCTCTGAATTAAATTTTTTATTGACAGTTTTTGAGAAAGAGAATTATTACGGGTTGTACAAAACAGTAATGGAACTCGACCAGGATATTGTTAATGAAATTTTGCAACCATTGCTGGATAGAATAGTTCCACAATATTTAAATGACGAATTAAAAAAAGACGATGAAAATTTTTGGGCTGCACGCGCAGCAATAACGTATAATGAGCCCGGCAAAATTGACCGCGGGATTTTTTCTATTTATTTATTTAATCTCGTAAATGTTCATTCCGGCGAAGCTGTTTTCCAGGATGCAGGTTTGCCTCATGCTTATCTTGAAGGACAAAATGTAGAGATAATGGCAAACTCAGATAATGTACTTCGCGGCGGATTAACGCCAAAACATATTGACGTAGATGAATTGCTGAAGCATATTAAATTTGAAGAAACAATTCCAAATATTATTAAAGGAAAAGAAAATAGTCAACATATCCATTCATATATTACGCCGGCAAAAGATTTTGAGCT
>DATHPY010000108.1:0-8052 GCA_035483315.1 Puia sp.
AAATGATGTTTTCAGAACTTTTCCGGGCGTGCAGGGAGAAATGAAAATTCCGCTTGCGTTTGTGAGTTTGATGACTTTTATTTTGATCATGAGCTCCGTTACCATGGTGCTTGCAGTTGCTAACGGTCATGCAGGCAATAAAAAAGCAGTTGCAAAATGGCTCGTATGGACCATTCTGGGCGGCTTGGCTTTTTTAAGTTGCCAGGCATGGGAGTGGACGCATTTACATGGCGAAGGCGCCTGGTGGGGAAGAAATCCGTTTATGAATGCGGATGGAACACAATCATCAACAAATTTTACAAATTTCTTTTTTACGATAACAGGTTTTCATGGCTTCCACGTTTTTTCGGGAGTGATCATTAATATAATTATGCTGATCATGACATTGAAAGGAAGTTTTGAAAGAAAAGGTCATTACCTGATGATTGAAAAAGCCGGATTGTACTGGCATTTTGTTGACCTGGTTTGGGTATTCGTCTTTACTTGTTTTTATTTGTTGTAGTTCTAAAAATTTAATATTATTTATTATGACTGAATTGCGTGAAGATTTAGTTGTTCAAACACCTGGTCATGCTGAGCCCAGTTTTTCTACAAAAATAATCTGGAGAACATTTTGGATTCTTTCCGTTATTACTGTTGTAGAATTGGCGCTTGCTATCTTATATTATAAAACAGATTTTTTGCCGAAGCATTTTTTGAACGGCATATTTGTTATCGGCACATTGGCTAAAGCATTTTTTATTATTGCAGAATTTATGCACTTAGGTCATGAATTGAAAAACCTTGTTTTGTCACTGGCTATGCCGGCATTATTGTTTGTATGGTTTATCATTGCTTTTTTGTGGGATGGAAATTCTTATAAAAACTTAAGGAATGATTACGACCGTCATCACTTTGAGCAAAGCAAAACAAAAGCACCGGAGGGCAAAAAACCAGGGGCGGCTGATTAATATATTGGTAAGAAAAAATATTCTTTATTAAAATTTAACCACTGCTTTGAGCGGTGTTTTTTAATTTTGTTTTTTATTTTATGGTGTCTCTCACAGATTACGCAGATTTTCACAGATAAATTCAAACACAATCAATAAAAAATCTGTATTCATTTGTGAAATCTGTGAGAAAAAATTTCTTAAAAAATTATGAAGTGAGTGGAAAAGCATTAATAGCAATTTGTCTCGCGGTGTTTATTCCGTTGGTTAGCTACTTTATCGTAAAAGTTGCAAGCGAAAATGCTATTGCTATGCCTCACCGGTATTACTCAGATTCTGTTATTACAACAATAAAAGACGGGAAACAATACACTGATACTTTATGGCATCGTGTAAAAAGTATTTCTTTAATAAATCAAAATGGAGATACAGTTTCATTAGATAGTCTGCACGGAAAAGTTATTGTGGCTGATTATTTTTTTACGCATTGTCCTAACATTTGCCCTGCGCTGCAACACAACATGAAAAAATTACAGGACGCTTTAAAATTAAAAGATGATCTGAAAAATATTGACACAAGCTTTGTTCAGTTCATTTCATTTACTGTTGATCCTGAAAGAGATTCTGCATCCGCGTTAAAAAAATACGGCGATAGATTTGGAGTTAATTCTGATGTGTGGTGGTTGCTAACCGGTCCAAAAAAAATCATTTATGATTTTGCACTCACTGAATTAAAAATGGGATTGCAGGATGGAGAAGGAGTTGACTCAAATTTTATTCACACACAAAAAATGGTTTTGCTCGATAAGGATCACGTAGTGAGAGGATATTATGATGGATTAGACAGTAATTCATTGGGTAAACTCGCGCAGGATATTGTTTTTATCATGCTTGAAAAAGATAAAAAAGCAAAATCAGTTTTCAGTGAATTGAAACCACTGTTGCCAATGATAATAGTTATTTTATTATTGACAGTTGTTGGTGTTGTTTATTTCAGCAGGAAAGAGAATGGTTGATAAAAAAGTTGCCACAGATTGCACAGAAACACGGAGAATTAATTTATTCAACCTGTGTTTCGGTACAATCTGTGGCAAAACAAAATTTACATGAAAGAAAAAAATCTTACACTCCCCATCATTATAATCTCCATTGCAATACCTACTGCAGTTGCCGTTATTTTATTGGTACCCGGTATAAAAATAGATTTTGGATTTAACACACATGCATTACCGTTATTTCATGCCATATTGAATTCAACGACGGCAATATTGTTGCTGTCTAGTTTATATTTTATTAAGAACCGGCAAGTGAAAGCTCATAAAAGAGCTAACCTGGCTGCTGTTGTATTGAGCACCATTTTTTTGGTATCTTATGTAATTTATCATTCGTCAAATCCATCTACAAAATTCGGTGATATCAATCATGATGGAATTTTAAGCGACAGCGAAAAACTACAAGCCGGATCTTTGCGATATGTTTATTATTTCATTTTATCATCCCACATCATTTTATCCGGAGTGATTATTCCATTGGTGTTATTTACTTTGCAACGCGCTTTCCAGCAAAAATTTCATAAGCACAAAAAGCTTGCAAGGATAACCTGGCCAATTTGGTTTTATGTTGCAGTAACGGGAGTTATAGTATATTTAATGATCAGTAAGTATTATTGATTAAAACAATTCTTCCGCCGGATCCCAGAAAATTTTCTTGAAATCAACAACCGTATCATCTTCCACTTTTATTCCTTCTTTTTCTAAAAGCTTTTGCATAATGTCTGGCTCACCGAAATGATGTTTGCCGGTTAACATTCCATTGCGGTTTACCACACGATGTGCAGGAACTTTTGGTCTTACTTTTTCTGCGCCATTCATTGCCCAGCCAACCATTCTCGCAGACATTTTTGTGCCAAGACAAACTGCAATTGCGCCGTAAGATGTAACTCTTCCTTTCGGAATTTGACGCGCTACTTCATAAACCAATTCAAAAAAATTCTCTTCTTTTTTGCCGGACGGCCTGACGGTTTTCAATTTTTCTTTTTTAATTATTTTCTTTTTCATTCGTTCGGTTTTTGATAAGAGCGCTTCGTTTTGACTCAGGAACATTTTGATAATTATATGGACAATGTTTGCATCCATTGCCACAACAATAACCTCTTTGCAAATGATATTTTTCTGTGAGCACAATTAACCCAGCCGCATTATAATAATAATCTTCGCCTTCTTCAAATTGCTGTTTCATGTTCCATTACTTTTTTATGCAGTTGGTCATCAATTTGCGGCAATTCATTATTTGGTAAAGAAAATTTCAAATAATGAATTCGCCGGCTTCTCGCAATATCCAAACTTTCATAATAAGTTTTTATTTTTAATTCTTCCTTTATTTTCGGTTGTTCATAAACGTTATCACCTGATTCAATCAAATGTAAACCATATATGTCAATTACCATTTTTGTGAATTCAAAAAGATCGGGGGAATCTGTTTTAAGATGAATTGCTCCACCAGCTGCAATAATTTGCTGATACAATCTCAGAAACGCCGGATGTGTTAATCTCTTTTTATTTTTTGACTTGCGCAATTGAGGATCAGGAAATATCAGCCATATTTCTTCTACTTCATTTTTTGCAAAATAATTGTTTATCTTATCTATATGTGTACGAAGAAAAGCAACGTTTGAGATTTTTTCTTCCAAACATTTTTTTGCGCCAACATATATGCGGTTACCTTTCAGATCTACACCGATAAAATTTTTATGAGGATACATTTCTGCAAGTCCGATGGCATATTCTCCTTTCCCGCAAGCAAGTTCCAGCACAATTTTATTTTGATTTTTGAAAAATTCATTCCATTTGCCTTTCATTCCTTCGGGATATTGCAAAACATTCGGGAAAGAATTAATTGCTTCGAATCGTAAAAGCTTTTTTTGACCCATTGTGGCAAATTTAAAAGAAAAATTTCTCGCAAAGACGCTAGGGCGCAAAGTTGGAACGAATATCTTCTGCGGTTCTCAATAAACTCTGTGGCTCTCTATGGCAAAAATTTTTGCTAAATAATTTTGAAGATAGATTTGCAACCTGAAGCTGGTGTTAAAAGGGTAAAACTAAAAATTTAAATTCTAAAAACTAAATCTCAAAATCAAAGTACTTTTTAGTTTTTAAAAATTTAGTTTTTATTTTTTTTACTCTGCTACAGGAATCAATACCGTTGCTTCGACAGTGTTGCCGTTTATTTCTTTAATGTCGAAATTGGCTTTGTCGCCGAAGAGAAGTTGCAGGCGATTTTTTGTGCTAGTTAATCCGAAGCCGTCGTCATAAACGGAGCCATTGAGATAGCCAGTGTTTTGAATTATGAGCTCGTGAAAATCGTCTTTGAAATCAGAAATAATTTTTACTCTGCCGCCGTTGACCTGTTTGCTGATGCCGTGCTTGATCGCATTTTCGACAAGTGTTTGCAGCATCATTGGAGGAACGGGCTGGTCGAGTGTATCTTCATCAATATCGTATTCAACTTTCAGCCTGTCTTCAAAACGAATATGTTCGAGCGCGAGATAATCTTTTACAATATTCAATTCTTTTTCGAAAGAAACTGTTTCAAGTTTTTCCGCCTGCATGCTGCTGCGTAAAATATTACTGAGCTCGGTGATCGCTGTTCGAGCACGGCTTGGATTTTCATCGATCAATGCGCGAATGCTGTTAAGCGCATTAAATATAAAATGCGGATTGATGTGCGACTTGATCGTTTTTAATTCTAGTTCTTTCACCAATGCTTCCATTTTCAAAGTATCAACTTGTTGCTTTCGGCTTTTATCAATGTAGTGATAGAAATAATAGATCAGCGTCCAGGGAATAATAAAAATCCCGATGTTCAGCACATTAGCAAGCATGCGGGTGATCAAATCCACCTTATGCCTGTTTTCGTGTTCGTACAAATTAAAAACCTGGTAAACACTCATTTGAAAAAGAATGAAAATAAGTGTGGTGATAACAACAGCGATGATCAGTTTCGGTAATATTTTTTCAATAGGTGATAAAAGCCAATTCATTTTTTTAATGAACGCACGCAATAAATGTGTGCTGATAATTCCTGCTGTGATTACGGTAATGATTCGCCCGAGATAAATAATGGAAACTTTTTGCTCAAAAGTGTGAGCATAAAATAACATGGAAAGACCAACAAAACCCCAGCCACCAATCTGGCACCACCAATAGTAACGCGTTATTCCTTTTGACATAATAGAAGCCTCCATTCAAAAGTATAATTTTTCAATCGCAGAAAGCGTTCTTTTGTATTAATGGCAGAATAGGTAGCCTATCGGTGGTATTAACAGCGCTGGCGCTTGTTTGCCGCTGTAAAAAATGTAATTTTACCTTTTAAAAAATTGAAGATGGAAATTGCCCCTGGGGCTTTGTTACAAACAATTAACAGCCCTACAGATTTAAAGACTTTAGACCGTGAACAATTACAGCAACTGTCCGGCGAATTGCGTCAATATATTATTGATGTGGTCAGCGTTCATGGCGGTCATTTTGGGGCGAGCCTTGGTGTGGTTGAATTAACTGCAGCGTTGCATTATGTTTTTAACACGCCATACGATCAGCTTGTATGGGATGTTGGTCACCAGGCTTATGGTCATAAAATTCTTACCGGTCGCCGCGATAATTTTATCAGCAACAGAAAATATAACGGACTAAGCGGATTTCCAAAACGCAGCGAAAGTGAATACGATACTTTTGGCGTTGGACATTCTTCAACCTCCATCAGCGCTGCACTGGGAATGGCGATGGCTGCAAAATATAAAGGAGAAAAAGATAGAAAAACTGTAGCGATTATTGGCGATGGCGCATTAACTGCAGGAATTGCTTTTGAAGGAATGAATCATGCCGGAGTTTCGGATACAGATTTATTGATTGTGTTGAATGATAACTGCATGAGCATTGATCCGAATGTTGGGGCGCTGAAAGAATATCTAACGGACATCACTACGTCACAAACGTATAATAAATTCAAAGATGATATCTGGAAAGCATTGGGCAAGCTGCCGGTAGGAAAAAGGTTCAGCAGAGATATGGCCAGTAAAATAGATCACAGCATAAAAAGCTTTTTAAATAAAAGCAGTAATCTTTTTGAAGCGCTTAATATTCGTTACTTCGGGCCGATCGATGGACATAATCTTTCCAAATTAGTTGATACATTAAATGACCTAAAAAATATTCCCGGCCCGAAATTGTTACACATTCTTACTGTAAAAGGAAAAGGATATTCTCTTGCAGAAAAAGATCAAACCAAGTGGCACGCACCAGGATTATTTGATAAGATAACGGGAGAAATTTATAAGAAGAAATACGAAACGGTTCAACCGCCAAGATACCAGGATGTTTTTGGTCACACAATAATTGAACTTGCCGAAAAAAATGAAAAAATATTTGGCGTTACTCCTGCAATGCCGAGCGGTTCATCATTAAAATTTATGATGGAAAAAATGCCAGATCGCGCATTTGATGTGGGTATCTGCGAACAGCATGCAGTTACATTAAGTGCAGGCATGGCGACGCAGGGAATGAAAGTTTTCTGCAACATTTATTCTTCATTTATGCAAAGAGCTTACGATCAGGTTGTGCATGATGTTGCGATACAAAACCTGCCCGTAATTTTTTGTTTGGATCGCGCAGGATTGGTTGGCGAAGACGGGCCAACGCATCACGGCGCTTATGACATTGCATACATGCGTTGCGTGCCGAATATGATCGTGAGTGCGCCGATGAATGAAAGTGAATTGCGAAATTTAATGTATACCGCGCAATTGGATTCAACAAAAAATCCGTTTGTGATCCGTTATCCGCGCGGCGAAGGCGTGATGCCGGAATGGAAAACGGAAATGAAAGAAATAAAAATTGGAACGGGGCGAAAATTAAAAGATGGAAATGATGTTGCGATCCTTTCATTAGGACATCCGGGAAATTTTGCAACTGCCGCAATACGCGACTTAAAAACGGATGGATTGAATGTTGCGCATTATGATATGCGTTTTGTAAAACCATTGGATGAAAATTTACTGCACGAAGTTTTTAGCAAATTCGAAAAAATAATTACTGTTGAAGATGGAACCGTAGTTGGCGGTTTTGGCAGCGCTATTTTGGAATTTGCGGCGAAACACAATTATAAAGTTGAACTTAAAATGCTTGGCATTCCCGATGCCATTATTGAGCATGGAACTTTAAAAGAACTTCACCATGAATGTCATTTTGATGCGAAAGCAATTGCAGACGCAGTAAGAGAAATGATGAAAGATGTTATTCAAGTAAGATGACTTTTTATTTTCTTTAACATCACATTTTTATGGAATGAAAAAAGATTGATGTCTCAATCAACAGACTAATTCTTTATTTCATGAGATGGCTGCGGTTTATTTTAATACCAATACTGGTTGTTATTTTTATTGCTGTTGTAATCGCCGCCCATTATTACTATGATGGATTTTATCATTCAGCTTCTGCAAATACCAGGAAACATATCAGCGATTCGGAAATCTTAAAACTAAATGACAAAGCGTTACTATTAAAAACATTCGCTCATCAAAAAAACTGTAATCAAAAAATCATTTTTCTTGTGGACATGAGTTTGTCATCGGGAAAAAATCGCTTTTTGTTTATGACACAGAAAAAGATTCTGTTATTAAAAGCGGGTTAGTTGCACATGGTCATGGCAATAATGACTTTAGCTATTATCCGGTATTTTCCAATAAATCAGGAAGCAGTTGCACGGCATTAGGGAAATATAAAATTGGCGAAAAATATAAAGGCAGTTTTGGCACAGCATATAAACTACAAGGACTCGACAGTTCAAACAGTAATGCTTTTGCAAGAAATATTGTTTTACATTCTCATGATTGCGTTCCCACAGGTGAAACGTTTCCTTACCCGATTTGTAACAGCTGCGGATGTGCAATGGTTTCACCGGAGTTTTTAAAAGGAATTGAACCTTTGCTCGACACTTGCAAAAAACCTGTTTTGCTATGGATTTTTAATTAAAATCTTTCAAACCATTTGCGACTATTGATTTATGAACCTCAGTTGAATGATGTTTCAAAAGTACAAGTGTGCGACGCAACGATGTTTAATAGAATTCC
>DATHPY010000109.1:0-2213 GCA_035483315.1 Puia sp.
CTCTGCATAAAATTTCCGTGGCCTTCAATTATACGAACTACTTATGGCGATCATGAAAGATGCCGTCAAAATTATTTCGCTACCTATAAAAATTTATATTTCACCGGTGATGGCGCGCTGCGCGATGAAAAAGGTAATTACAGAATTACAGGACGTGTTGATGATGTGCTAAATGTTAGCGGTCATCGCATTGGAACTGCTGAAGTGGAGAATGCAATTAATATGCACACTGGGGTTGTGGAAAGTGCGGTGGTTGGCTATCCGCACGATATTAAAGGACAAGGAATTTATGCTTATGTAATATTTAACGGAGATAAATCGAACGCGGAACTCATGAAAAAAGATATTACGCAAACTGTTGCCCGAGTTATTGGTGCAATCGCAAAACCGGATAAAATTCAATTTGTTTCCGGCTTGCCAAAAACGCGCAGCGGAAAAATAATGCGGAGAATATTAAGAAAAATTGCTGAGGGAGAAACGCAAAATCTTGGTGATACAACAACTTTACTTGATCCGGCTGTCGTAGAAGAAATTAAGAATGGGAAAGTGTGAGCAATTGATAATGGATAATCAGTGAGTCACTAACGTTAACATATAACCGATAACTCAAAATCAGCCCAATCAATTAAATCACTAAAATCCAGGTTCAGACAATTATTTTTGAATAGTCACTTTTGTTCCAATCGGGATCAGGTCATACAACTCTTCCACATCTTCGCGCTTTAGTGAAATGCATCCATTGGTCCAATTCTGATAAAGATCAACTGCAATTTCATCGTGATTCCATGTACCATGAATGCCAATGCCACCCCCGATCTTCGCGTATCGCGGAATCAATCCCTGCGCTCTTCGCTCGTTGAATTTTTGATAATCCGCTTTTGTAGGATAATCAATCAACATCATTCTATCCCATTTCGGATCAATGCGTTTGGTAACAATATGAAACGTTCCTTCGGGAGTTTTTCTGTCGCCTTCGATCATTTTATCTTCCAAAGATTTACTTCCAAAAACCACGGGATAAGTTGCGTACCAACCTTCTTTATCGTAAACCTTTAACTCATAATCGGATTTACTGATAATAATATATACATCACCTTCCAGGTTTTTATGAAAGAGATTTTTGTGCGCCAAACGGGTGTTGGCATCCCGAAATGAAAAAAGAATTAAAGCCGAAAGACTTATAAAAAGAATTTTTTTCGAAAGCATAGTAACCATAGTTTGTCCGGAATATTTAAACGCTAAGATGGCAAAAATTATTCCCCGTTTAATCCTTTTTAACTATTTTTTTCACAATAAAAAAAGCCTCAGAAAAACTGCGGCTTATTAAATTATTTCGAAAAATTATCAGGAATTTTTACCAGTTGCTCAATCGTATTCCCACGGTATAAGGAGTTTGATCTAACCCTTTTTTAAACATACTTTTTGTTGCATACGAGCCATAAAATTTTACAGGTCCTAATTGCAATTCTCCAATCCAGGAAATTTTCCACGGGTCGAGGTCAAAATCATTGTGTTGTTTTTGTTTGCCGTCTTCGCTGGTTATTGTTTTTTGGCGGGAAGAATAAAGATACCCCGCACTTGCGCCAACACTCAATCCAAAACCTTCCCGGCGATGAGGCGTAAAATTAAAATTCAGCATGAACGGAACAGTCGCATAATCTGCTGCGAGTTTATTCTTTTTATAATGACGCGTAGTATCATAAAGAACTTCTGTTGACGGATTTTCAGAAAAAAGAATGGGCGCCGTGTAACGATAATTATTCAACTCAATTCCCAATCCGTATTTTAAATTTACAACGTGCTTGATAAGATTAAATCGCTGCATAAAAAGCCAGATGTTCACATCAACAGATTTTCCCGTGCGAAGATTAAACCAATCACTTGTTCCACCCGGAGCAAAATGCTGCGCCCCGGCTGATAGATAATTTGTTTTGTCGTTATAATTTGCAAAACCGATATCAATGATCACCCAATTGGTGCTCACGTTTGCTGGTTTATAATAATGACGATGACTGAAATGTATATTATGATAATCGCTTTCTTCGCCGCCTTTTTTTAGAATGATCATATCGCCGACATGAATGGTATCAACAGAATTTGCCGGGTTGCTTTTCGCTGTTGTGTCTGTTTGTGCAAAAGCGCCAAGAGAAAAACATAGCGCTGCCACAAGTAAAAATCTACTCTTCATAATTATTTTTTTAAATTATTTGTTT
>DATHPY010000110.1:0-2136 GCA_035483315.1 Puia sp.
ATCGGTAAATGAACAAGAACTGGATGTAAGTGACCGAGAAATTGGAACATGCGGCTTTAGTGATGAGTTATGAATTATGAGTTATATTTTTCCGCATAGTAAGAATTGAGCTGCGTATCATTTTCAATAATGCTATGGCTTCAGGATGTATACTTTCATATTCTTTCAGCGTAATATAATTTGTCTCTTTCACTAACTCAAGCCAATAAACAGTTTCATCACATTCTTTTTGCGCGATCGCAAGTTTATGAATAAAATCAAGTTTGCTTTCAGCATTTTGAGCTTCTCTTATCAATGCTCCAATTGAAGTTCCACTTCTCAGAAGTTGCTTACTTAAAATAAATTCCTTTTTCGCTTCTGTCGAATGTTTATAAAGTTTCACAATTTCAACTGCAAATGCAAAACTTTTATCTTTTAGAATACTCATAATTCATATCTTATAACTCATAGCTTTCAAGAATATCTTTTCCGCAACAACTGCATCATGTGTACATTGATCGCCCATTGATCTGCGACGGGTTGAATGGTATATGGCAATGCCGGCATATAATGCGGCGGTCCAAATTCGGTTAGTATGGTAAGCTTGTCTCCGCTTTTTCTTTTTAGTTCAACAACTTTATCCCACCACGCGAAATGCGCATTCACTGCATCTTCCCATTCCGGCGCGCGTGGATCATTTACCTGCGGACCTTCAGGATGGCCAATGCGCGCATGAATATGATCAACACGTTGCAAAGCGATGTCAATTGTTTCCTGCTGATCCTGTAATAAACTTTCATGCACATTGCACCAATGAGAAATATCAAGTGTGATCCTTAACCCCGGAATTTTTTCAAAAAAATTTCTCGCAACGGGAGCAGCATACAAAATTCTTGAGCGATGAGTTTCGTGGCAAATTTTTATTCCTGTTTCTTTTGCAAGCTGCATCGTGTATTCAATAAAATTTTTATTAGCGTCGAAAGAAAAATAATCTTTTCCGGAATGACAATTAATGTACAATGGTTTTTGAATTGTATTAGTTGCCGCAGCGCTCACCATTTTTTTGAATGATGCAAAATTGTCTTTAAAATTTGTTTCATGACCCGCACATAAAAAACCAACTTCGAGCTGATATTTTTTTAATGCTGCAAATAATTCGTCATGATCTTTTGGCTCATATTGCCACCAAATCTCGATTCCATCATATCCATCGTGTTTTACTTTGGCGCAGTATTCATCAATGTTGCCGGGGAAACCCCAATTTGTTGCGAGAATTTTTAATTCAAAATTGCTGTTCATATTAAAAGTTGGTTTGTTAGATGAAGCGAATGTATCTAATGAAGAAAGCACTAATGCTGTTGTTGCAGTTGCCGATGTTTGAATAAAATGTCGCCTTTGCAAAATGTTATTTTTAAACCTTTATTATTAGCGAATATAAATTTTATAAACCCACTGTTCAATAGAATTTCTTCAGTTGAAGAGTGCGACGCAACGATGTTTAATAGTAGCAATCAGTCCGGTTCAAAATATTTTAAAACAATAAAAATTATTACGCAACAATTTCACTGATCACACTTCCGCTCACATCGGTTAATCTGAATGGTCGTCCTTGAAATTGATAAGTGAATTTTTCATGGTTGAACCCAAGCTGGTTAAGGATTGTAGCTTGTATATCAAAAGGCGTAACTTTTCCGCTGATAGAACTATAACCAATTTCATCTGTTTCTCCATGGCTCGCTCCTTTTTTAATTCCGCCGCCCGCCATCCAAATTGTAAATGCTTCCGTGTGATGATCGCGGCCTTTAAATGGATTTTGTTTTCCTTCGCGATTTTCCTGCATTGGTGTTCTTCCAAATTCTCCGCCCCAAATCACAAGTGTGTCTTCCAATAATCCACGTTGTTTCAGATCAAGTATCAACGCCGTAACTGGCTTATCAACCTGTCTGCATTTATTAATGAAACCGACATCAATAGCAAGATTTGAATCAGTGCCATGACTATCCCAACCCCAATCAAAAATTTGCACAAAGCGAACTCCTTTCTCCACTAATTTTCGTGCGAGCAAAATATTATTTGCCAGACAAGCTTTATTTGGTTGCGTTCCATACATGTCGTGAATATATTGTGGTTCATCATTAATGTTCATTACATCTGGAA
>DATHPY010000111.1:0-5716 GCA_035483315.1 Puia sp.
GTAGCCGGTATCATCTTTATATAAAAACTGGAAATCTTTTCTTTCTACACGGATTGGAAAAATAGTATCGCCGCTGTTCCATGTTTTTTCGATGCTGCGGTTGTTATCAAGACCTTTCAGTTTTGCCCACACTTTAGCAGCAGCGCGCGCAGTTTTGTTTTCGCCAAAATCAATGACGGTGTACAAACTGCCTTCTAATTTAAGGATCATGCCGCGGCTGATGTCTGCTGTATTTGCCATAAAAAATGTACGATTTTAGATGTACGATTTACGATTTAAGAGGCAGCAAAACTACAGCAAAACAAGCAGAGAAAAAAGTGAATGAATATTATGGTTACCGGCTTCAGTAACTCCGGTTGGGCATTGTTGCGTCGCAATCCGTTCATCGGTTGTGGTACTATTGAGCGATTCGGAGTATTCAATAAAGATTCATAAATTTTAAAGACTTTCTTTTATGCAAATAAATTCTGTTTATTTTTGTTTGTTAGTATTTATAATCTGAAAATGAATTCATGAAAAAACTACTTCCGGCTTTATTATTACTGAGTTGTAATTTTCTTTTTGCGCAGCAAACAACTACCAATGAATCGCAACCTGAATATTTACGTTTTCCCACCGTACCACCTTTCAATTTATTAAAGGTTGACAGTACAACTTATCTCACGAAAGATGATCTTAAAAAGCATCATCTTACTATGGTAATGTTTTTTAGTCCGGAGTGCGATCACTGCAAACACCAGACACGAGATATATTGGCAGAAGCCGATAAATTCAAAGACATTGAAATTGTTATGGCAACATATCAGCCATTTAACGAGATGAGAGAATTCTATAAAAATTTTCACATTGCAGATCATCCAAACATAAAAGTGGGGCGTGATGAAAAATTTTTTTTGCCGCCATTTTATAAAATAAAAAGCCTTCCATTTCTTGCGCTCTACGATAAAAAAGGAAACCTGATAACTACATTTGAAGGCAATCAAAAAGCTGATACTATATTAATCGCATTTACTAAAAAAGAAAATTAGCATTACAATAAATACATAGTGTATTTTTTTGAAATAATTATTCTGAAAAAATTGTTGATAATTTATAGTTGAATTTATTTTGGCCTTTGTTTCTTTTTTTCCTTTCTTAGCGGCTCCAATTACAACCCTGAAACGATTACTACTATTTTACAATTTCTTAATGAGCACTTGCCAGATGAATAAAGTTTAGATTGTTTCTTTGCGACAGTTTAATCTTATTATTTATTTAAAGACCAAAAACTAAGATTATGATAAAACGAATGCTATTATCGGTATTGTGTATTTCTTTTTCCTATTTTTTATTTGCACAGGAAACCACTTCACAAATTTTAGGAACAGTAACGGATAACGTAACGGGTTTGGCCGGCGCTTCTATTGTTGCCTTACACGTTCCTACCGGAACTAAATATTCAACTACAACAAGAAAGGATGGGCGTTTTAATTTAGCTGGTTTAAGAATTGGCGGACCGTACACTCTTATTATTACTCATGTCGGTTTTAAACAAGAGCAGCAGGAAGGCATCACGCTTTCAATTGGGCAGGATTTTACTGCAGATTTTAAGCTTACACCTGATGTTAAAGAATTGACAGAAGTTACTGTTTCGGGAACACGTCAAAATAAAATATTTAATAACAGTAGAACGGGCAGCCAGGAAATTATCAGCAGAGCGCAATTGGAACAACTTCCAACTGTTGGTCGCTCGATTGCGGATTTTACAAGACTTGAACCAACAGCAAACGGATTAAGTTTTAGCGGAGTTACTGCATCGTACAATAATATTACAGTTGACGGCGCAGATTTTAATAACTCATTCGGTCTTTCAGGCACACTTGGCGGTCAGGCAAATGCGCAACCAATTGCATTGGATGCGATAGATCAGATACAGGTAAATATTTCTCCTTATGATGTTAGACAAGGAGGTTTTACCGGCGCCGGAGTGAACTCTGTAACAAAAAGCGGAACCAATGAATTTAGAGGTTCTATATATACTTATTTAAAAGGACCGGGAACGCAAGGATACAAAGTGGAGAATAATGTCATTGCAAAAACACCTTTCAGCTATAACATTTTAGGCGGAAGTTTAGGTGGTGCAATTATCAAAAACAAATTGTTCTTTTTCATTAACGCAGAACAGGATCTGCAAAGCGCGCCGGCGACTGGTGTAATTGCATCAGATGCTAGTCATCCGCCTGTCGCAGGAATTGTATCGCAGGCAAATGCTGATACTTTGAAGGCATTGGCAAGCTATCTTAAGAGTGCTTATAATTATGATCCCGGAGGTTTCCAGGGTTATAATTTTAAAACCAATAGTTATAAAATAAATGCACGTATTGATTGGAATATTAATGACTTCAACACATTCTCTTTTAAATACAATTACCTGAAATCTTATGCTGATCAGTTTGCAAGTACGAGCAGACCGGGCAGCACTAACGGACAAGTAACAGGTGGCCAGCCGGGAACATTTGCCATGCCGTTTTATGGAAGTGGTTATAGAATAAACAATGATCTCAAAATTTATATTGCCGAATTAAATACAAGGCTCAGTAATAAAGCATCGAATAAATTACAGGTAGGTTATACAAGAGAAAGAGATTTTCGCAGTCCACAATCTTCCTCGGATACTTTTCCACTTGTTGATATCCTGAATGCAGGTAATATTTATACAACATTTGGTTATGAGCCTTACACTTATAACAACCAGCTTTTCATGGATTCTTACCAGTTCACGGATATATTTACCTTCTATAAAGGACCTCATGAAATAACTGTAGGTTCACAAAACAGTTATAAAAAATATCAAAACGCTTTTGCACCAGATTATAATGGAGGATATCAGTTCAGCAGTTTGGATGCATTCCTTTCAGGCGCGCCAGCGACTAATTATTATCAACAATATTCAACTTTAAAAGGTGGCGCTTTTCCATGGGCTTATGCAGGCGCAACTAACCTGAGTCTTTTTGCGCAAGATAAATGGCGCGTGAAAAACAACTTCACATTGACTTATGGTATCCGCCTTGATTACACTACTTATCAAAATAAATTCACCGATAATCCAAATTTTGATGCACTCAGTTTTAAAGATGGAGCAAAATATAATGTAGGAAAAGCGCCAAATGGTTTCCTAGTAATATCTCCACGTGTTGGTTTTAACTGGGATATTACGGGCGACAGAACATGGCAATTAAGGGGTGGCGCCGGAATTTTTGAGGGCGCTCCGCCTTTTGTGTGGATAGAAAACCAGGCAGCAAATAATGGTGTTCAACAGGGGATTGCTTATGAAACAAATGCTCCTTTCTTTCCTTCATCAACAGCGGGTCTAAACCATTATTTAAATACTGCCGGTCCTGGCGGAACCCCAATATCGCAAACTGCTACTCCACCAAGCTATGCAACAAATGTTACTGCCAGTAATTTTAAATATCCAACCAAATTAAAAACAAGTTTAGGCCTTGATAAAAAATTAGAAGGCGATTGGGTTATAACCGCTGAGTTTACTTATACAAAAGACATAAACGCCACGTATATGGCAAATGCAAATCTTAACGAAAGCAATCAATTTGCAATTGCAAACGGACCAGATACAAGAATGAGATATAATACGCTTCCATTAGCAGCCACTACAAACTCCAGCAACAAATACTGGAACGGAATGGCAAATGGTTCTGCGTCGCTGGATTCTCCAAATATTCAAAATGTGATAGTATTAGCCAACACGCATCTTGGTTATTCATACACAGCAGTACTAAGAATTCAAAAATCATTCGGTAAGAATTTATTTTTTAATTTATCCTATGTTCATAGCGATGCAAGAACAACAATGGAAAATGGAAGCACAGCAAGTTCACTCTGGTCTGCAAGAGCTGTTTCAAATACTGATCCCAATGCACCAACAGATGCACGCCCAAGCTGGTTTCAGCCAAACCGTGTTTTTGCGTATGCAACTTACAATATAGAATATGCCAAACATTTTGCTACTCATTTTGGAATCACTATGGAAGCCGCACCCGCAGGAGTTAGTTCTATTGTGTACAACGGAGATTTAAATGGTGATGGTAATACCGGCAATGATTTAATTTATATTCCAAGAAATGCATCAGAAATTAATTTGATTGATGCAGGTTCTTACAGTAAAACAACACAAGCCGGCATCACAACAGGAACAACAGCCGACCCAAGAACATCGTCACAAATCTGGACTCAGTTAAATAATTTCATCAGCCAGGATCATTATTTAAATGCACATCGTGGACAATATGCAAAAGCAAATTCAGATGTTGCTCCTTTTTACAAACGTGTTGACTTAAACATTACGCAGGATATTTATTTCTTTACAAAAAGAGGAAGTGAAAAAGATAAACACACTTTACGTTTAAGTCTCGATCTCGTTAACGTCGGTAATTTTCTTAACAAATACTGGGGAGTTATTAAAACACCAACTGTTTCCAACTTCCTGAAATTTGAAGGGATGGCAGCAGATGGAAAGACGCCTTTGTTCTCTTTCCCTTTTGCTGATGCAGGTAATTATATTCCATACACTAGCAGTTTTGCTGACAATACAAGTCTTACAAATCTTGTAAACAATGCTACAGAGCCTGGTTCAAGATGGCAAATGCAATTTGGAATAAGATATTTGTTTAACTAAGATTCCATTTAGAGAAAACGAATAAAATAAGAACTATTTTAAAATAACTATTATGAAAAAACTGCTTTTTATTTCTATGATAGCGATGAGCATTTTAAGTTTAAGTTGTGTGAAATATACCAGCTTACCGGCTTACACGCCGCCGGTTGCAACTAATTTTTCTGTTTCATCGTTAAAACACACTGCCGATACAGTAAACTTAGGCGATACTATTTATTTAACTGCTACCGGAACAATTTACGATACAACAAAAAATATTTACGCATACCTGACCGTTAGTTCTTCCGCTTCGGGAGTTTCGACATATACTTATGGCAGCGCTTCATCCCCAATTAAATTATCAAGAACTATTGGTGCGCAAACAAATGGTTTGTATGCATGGACATCAACCATAACGCTGGTTGGAGCTACCACAGTTAATAAAGCAAAACTTACTATTACTGCTAATTTTATTTACCAGTTAAGTTTTAGCAGTGAGCAGGGAAAGTTAACTGCAACAGATGCTGGCGTTGCTAATAAAACGGTGTACGTTAATTAATAATTTTTAATCTTAAAGTATAAAAAAACTCCGCAAATTGCGGAGTTTTTTTATACTTCATACTTTATACTTTATACTTTATACTTCATACTTTATACGTCATACTTCATACTTCATACGTCTTATTTCTTATTTCTTACTTCTTACTTCTCACTCACTCCCCATCCCCATTTTAAAAATTCCGGCATAGCACGCGCCCAGGTTTCTACATCGTGTTTGCCATCTTCAATTTGCAAATAGTGAATATCAGTTTCATTGTATCCTTTTGTAATTAATTCTTTTATCAGATCCAAAGTATCATCAATTGAATCAATGATGCCGTTATTGTTTCTATCATCTTCTTCGTCTGCAGCGCCGCATTCAAAAAAGAATTTCAGCCAGGGATAATAATTTCCGTTTCGTATTTGCTGCTGCATGATGCGGTCTTTATCATCACTGTATGTTTTGTTATTTTGATCTTTTGTACGCCACCATAATGAACCGGAAAAAACGCCAACTTTTGA
>DATHPY010000112.1:0-3505 GCA_035483315.1 Puia sp.
GGATTTTTAGAAGGACTCAGAAAAATTTGTGATGAAGAAAATATCATTCTCATTTTTGATGAAGTGATGACAGGTTTTCGGTTAGCATTAGGCGGTGCGCAGGAAAAATTAAATGTAAATGCTGATCTTGTTACTTACGGAAAAGTTATAGGCGGCGGAATGCCTGTCGGCGCTTTCGGCGGAAAAAAAGAAATTATGCAACACATTGCTCCGCTCGGAAACGTTTACCAGGCGGGCACTTTAAGCGGCAATCCAATTGCAATGATCGCCGGGTACACAACATTAAAAATTTTAAAAGACAATCCGGATATTTATAAAGAGCTGGAAGAAAAAACAATTTACCTGCGCGATAATCTGCACAAAGTTTTTTTAGACGCAAAAATTCCATTTGTTATTAATCAATTCGGTTCTATGATAAGCGTGCATTTCAGTAATCATGCGGTGAGCGATTTTGCCGGCGCGGCTTCTGCTAATAATGAAATGTTTTCAAAATATTTTCATGCAATGCTCAGTCGCGGAATTTATCTTCCGCCTTCTGCATTTGAAAGTTGGTTCCTTAATAATGCGCTTAGCAAAAAAGATATTGATTATACAATTGAAGCAACGGCGGAGAGCTTATCTGAAATTTAAAGTGTGGAACGGTTCAAAACCGTGCCACACTTTGACTCGCCGATTGCAAACCATCGCTCAATAAAATTTCAACTGTACAAGAGTGCGACGCAACGATGCTTAATAGAATTCCTTCACCCTGGTACATAAAAATTCTTTCTACGATAATTGTTATTGAAAATTTATTTTGAATAATTTTAGTTCATGAACAAAACCCGGCTTGAAGCATTCAGCGATGGTGTATTCGCGATCATTATCACCATCATGGTTCTTGAAATAAAAGTTCCGCACGGTGAAGATTTGGGTTCGCTGAAACCCTTGATACCAGTGATGTCCAGCTATGTGCTTAGTTTTTTATTCATTGGCGTGTATTGGGTGAACCATCATCATTTTATGCATACCGTACACAAAGTAAATGGCGCTATTTTATGGGCAAATATTCACCTGCTTTTCTGGCTTTCTATAGTGCCTGTTGCGACGGATTGGATGGGAGAATCGCATTTTGCAAAAGTTCCAGTAGCTGTTTATGCAGGGTTGCTATTGTGTTGCGGCATAGCTTACACAATACTCGAGTATTATGTACAACAGAAAAATAAGCCTTCGGAAAAATTACTGCATGCATTAACGTTAGCCCATCGCAAATCTATCTTTTCTATCGTTTGCTATCTTGCAGCATTAGGTTTTGCATTTATCAACACAATTGTTTCTGGCATTTTATTCCTGTTAGTTTCCATCATCTGGTTCATTCCTGATAAAAATATTGAGCAGGCATTAAATGATGAATAAAATTTTACAGATGAATTATTCTCTCATTTTAAAAAATATTTCCAAGCATATTCAGCTTGCAAAAGATGAAGAGAAAATTTTTCTTTCTTTTTTAAAAGAAAAAAAAATTAAGCGAAAGCAATTTATACTTCGAGAAAATGAAATTTGTGAGAACTCTATTTTTGTTACCAATGGTTGCCTGCGTGGTTATACAATTGACCAAAATGGATTTGAACATATTTTACAATTTGCTCCGCCGGATTGGTGGATCGCAGATATGTACAGTTTGATCTCGCAAAAACCCGGCAACTTAAATATTGATGCAATAGAAGACACGGAAGTTTTATTATTATCAAGAAAGAACCAGGAAAAATTATTTATTGGTGTGCCGAAATTCGAACGTTTTTTTCGCATCATTACAGAAAATTCTTTGGTGGCAAACCGTCAACGCGTGTTAGACAATATGAGCTTGACCGCACAACAACGTTTCGCTGCATTTTGTCATCATTATCCAACACTGATCGAACATCTCCCGCAAAAATTAATTGCATCCTACATTGGCGTAACTCCGGAATTTTTAAGCAAAGTGAAAGCGGAATATTTTAAGGAAATTTGAAAATTTGAAAATGGCTCAATAGCTCAATGATTAAAGTAAGACTTTCTTAAAAGTATTTCCAATGGCTACGATTGATAAATACAAAGATTACAAGTATGGCTTCATTAAAAGACATTGGGAAAAAAATTACAGGAAATTTTTATAATAAAAGAGCAATTGAGCCATTTTCACATCAAGCAATTAACTCCAATTTCTTAATCTACATTATTGGATTCGCTTTCGTTTAGTCGGAAATTTGTAATACAAAAAAATTATTTATGGCAAACACAGTATTACATAAAGCAGCAACCCGCGGTCATGCGAACCACGGTTGGCTCGACAGTTATCACAGTTTTAGTTTCGCAAATTATTATAACCCGGAAAGAATTCATTTTGGCGCATTGCGTGTTTTAAATGACGACACCGTTTCTGCTGCAAAAGGTTTTGGAAAGCATCCGCACGATAACATGGAAATCATTTCCATTCCATTGCAAGGCGATTTGCAACATGAAGACAGCATGGGCAATGTTGCAGTTATTAAAAATGGCGACATACAAGCGATGAGCGCTGGCACAGGAATTTTTCATAGTGAGTTTAATAAGAATAAAAATGAGCAGGTAAAATTTTTGCAGATATGGATCTTCCCGAACAAGAAAAATGTTGAACCGCGTTACAGCCAGGTAACTTTAAATGTCGATGACAGGCATAATAAATTGCAAGAAATACTTTCACCTAATGAAAAAGATGGTGAAGTTTGGATTCACCAGGATGCATGGTTTAGTTTAGGAAAATTTGATAAAGATCTTTCTGTTGAGTATGATGTGAAGAAAAAAGGAAATGGCGTTTATGCATTTGTATTGAATGGAGATTTTTCTATTGATGGTCAGCAATTAAATAACAGAGATGGTTTTGGAATTTGGGATACGGATAAAATTTCTATCAAGGCAAATTCTCAGGATGCGGAAGTGTTGTTGATGGAAGTGCCGATGAATGTTTAACCTCACCCAACCGTCTCCGCGAGGAGAGGGCTTTTAATACCTTGAAAATGATTTGAGATGAAAAAAATTCAAATTCTTGTTATTTGCAATCATGAAGAAATTTTGCAAACTATTATTCGGTTGATCAATAACAACGAAAAATGGAATGCAACAGGAACTGCAGATGTAGAAAAAGCCATTGAACTTTTTCATCAGCATAAATTTGACCTGGTTTTATTAGGCAGCGGAATTAATGACAGGGATGAAAATAAATTGAGAAGAATATTTACCCATCAAGATCCGGAAATAAAAATTATTCAGCATTTTGGGGGCGGTAGCGGATTATTAAGCAATGAAATTGAAGCAGCGTTGAGTGATAATGAAGGTGGCAATTTTAACGTGATTGATGATCCGTTCAAAAAATAAAATTGTAAATTTAACCACACACTTCATAGCTCATAGTTCATACTTAACATCATGGTAAAAGTTAGCGGGCACATTACAACTGATCATTACAAAACAATTATCAGCAGTGAAAAAAATGAGTTGATCGCTGATG
>DATHPY010000113.1:0-3365 GCA_035483315.1 Puia sp.
ATTATTAACGAAAAAATAAAATTGCCGGCTAAAATAAAAGCATATTATGATCCCCATCACATGTCTGTTGAAGCATTTGATACTACCAGGCGTATTTCCATCACTTGTGATTATCCTGCAAAAAAGATAAGATCACTAAAAATAATTCCATCGAATTATATTTTGCTGAAAGCATTTGCTGACATAAAATTTACCAGGAAACGTAAAATTCAATATAACCCATTCTTTTTTGAATTGAATTGAAAAAATTTTAGAACCAATTAAATATATTATCGTCATTTCGAACCCGCAGCACTAATTATGATATTCAGGTTTTAGCGCGGGTGAGAAATCTGCTCATTGAAAATCAGATTTCTCACTTCGCGTAAAATGTGTTCATTTCAAAGTCTCTGATGCTCCGTTCGAAATGACGGCACTAAAAACATCCAGGAGCAAGCAACCAGCAGCTAACTCATCTTATACATTTTCCCCGGCAAACTCACTAGCACATTTTGCAACTCCAGATTTAATATTGCTGCTGCAACTGCGCTGCTGTTAAGATTGCTTTTAAAATTCAATCATCAATCGGAATAATTTCTTTTTCACGAAACATTTCGATGATTATTTTTTCGTCGGGAGTAAGTTCCATAAATAACTCTCTTTGTTTTTTTTCTTTTGCTTTTTTTGTTTCAGTCCATCCCATCGTTTCAATTAATTGTTCAGCATCTGTAAGTAAAATGGCTTTATTATTTTTAATAAGATATTACAGCCCGCACTTTTTGTGTCGGTCGTTTTTCCCGGAAACGCGAATACATCTTTGTTATAACCGTTCGCTAATTCAGCAGTGATCATGCTTCCACCTTTGACACCGGTTTCAATTACAATTGTGGCGTCGCTTATACCAGCAACGATGCGATTACGAATGGGGAAATTATGTTTGTCTGGTTTGGAATTGCTTGTAAATTCAGTTAGCAAACCGCCGTTAAGAATCATTTCTTTTGCTAATGAAGAATGTTCCGGCGGACAAATTTTATTTAATCCATGAGCAAGCACGCCAACGGTTGATAAATTATTTTTTAATGCGGGTTTGTGCGCAATTCCGTCAATGCCAAATGCAAGTCCGCTGACGATAAGAATATTTTCAGAAGATAATTCTTTAAGAAATTTTTCAGCGACCTGTTTTCCATAATCGCTGTTATTGCGTGTGCCGACAATGGCAATTATTTTGGAAGAATTCAGATCTGCATTGCCGCGATAATACAACATTGCCGGCGGGTTATAACAATTCAATAATCGTTGCGGATAATTTTTTTCAGTAAGAACCAGTGGCTGAATTTTATATTTCTCAATAAATTCCAATTCCTTTTCTGCCATTTCAAAATCCGAAAATTTTAAAATTGATTTTGCCCGTATTGTGCCAATGCCATCAACTTTTTCCAGCAACGATCTTTTTGCTTTGAAAATCAAAGATGCCATTTTGAAATTTTCAATGAGCGTTTTTATCTGAACAGCGCCAATTTGAGGAACAAAAGGAGGGCGATCTGATATAATAATTCATTAGTCTGAACGGGGATTTGGAGCGATTGATGAGATTTTTGGGATAGATCGTCAATTTTCATGGAATAAAAGGTTTATATAAATTTTGATTAAATTCAATCTACCAACCACGCCTAACCGAAAATGATCTCTGTCAACTGCCATCGGACAACTGTCATCAGTCTCACTGTCCAATTACTTTCAACTCCGTTCTTCTATTTTGCGCCCGACCAACTTCGGTTTTATTATCAGCAACCGGCTTTGTGTCGCCAAATCCCTGTGAAGATAATCTTGCAATATCAATTCCTTTTGATGAAAGATAGGTCACAACAGCCTTCGCCCTGTATTGAGACAATATTAAATTGTCTGCTGGCTTCCCGATATTATCTGTATGCCCGCTGATCTCAATTTTCAATGTTGGATTTTCCTTCAGCAACTGAACAACTTTATCCAGCTCAATTTGCGATTGAGATTTCAAATCATATCTTCCAATAGTATAGAAAATATTTTTTAAAATAATTGTTGCATTGATCTCAATCGGCTGCAACGCAATATCAATATTATAAACTGAATCGGGTTGTTTTTGACTGAATGGAAAATTATCGGAAAAGAAAAGATACCCTCTGCGATTTACAATAAACGCATAATCTTTTCCGACAGGAAGTGTTATAAAATAGTTACCGGTTTCATCAGTTTGTACTTTACTTATTACTTGTTTTGTCGCGAGATCAGTAAGCTCCACTGCAGAAGGCAATCCTTTATTTGTTTTACTGTCATACACTTTTCCTTTAACCCACAATGTGCGGATCGGGCGGATATCATCTCGTAACTCAAATGAATAAAGATCCAAACCACCGCGGGTATCCGCGCGATCGCTCGCATAATAAGCCGTTTTTCCATTTGCATCAATCACAAGGCTTCCTTCATTTTCTATTGTGTTGATTGGATAACCAAGATTTTCAGGCTTCGTCCAATTCCCTTTTGCATCTTTTCTTGATACAAATAAATCAGTTCCGCCATAACCAGGATGACCGCTTGAAGTGAAATATAAAGTTTGATTATCTGCATGAATAAATGGAGTTCCCTCATCCCCGGCTGTATTAATTTCCGGACCTAAATTTTCCGGTTCGCTCCACCGTCCGTTTTGCATGAGGTGCGTTACATAAATATCTCCGCCGCCATAACCGCCGGGTCTGCGGCTTGCAAAATACAAGTCTCTTTTATCAGGAGAAAGTGATGGCGCAGATTCCCAAAATTCTGTGTTCACTCTGTTGCCAAGATTTTCCGGCGTGCTCCAACCATCGTTTGTGAAATAAGAAATATACAGATCGCAACTGCCAAAACCTTCAGGAAAATTACACCCGGTAAAAATTAATAATTGCCCATCCTGCGAAACATTTTGTGCGCCTTCATTCATGTTAGTATTGATGTTGCCGGGCAAACTTTTTGCTTTTGTCCAGTGATCTTTATTCCAATCCGATTCATAAAAATCTTCGTTGCTGTTATTAACGCGCCGCGTAAAAATTAATTTACTTCCATCAATTGTGATGGTGGGATAATATTCGGAAACACCACTGTTCACACTATCACCTAAATTCTTTGGTTCGAACTTATAACCGGGCTGAGGATTTTTTTTTGCGTAGTCAACAGCAAATGAATAGCAGGCTTTTCTATATTCACCTGCATTACGTCCGGATTCATTTAAATTATTGATGGTAAGAAAATCGTTGATTGCTTTGAGCGCTTTACCAAAATCACCTTTTCCCGCCAAACAAATTGAATAAGAAAGATCATAATCTAAAAAATAATTGCTGTCAATATCTCTTGCTTTTTCATAATTGATAATTGCG
>DATHPY010000114.1:0-2156 GCA_035483315.1 Puia sp.
TTGGTGAAGATCAAAAACATCATAACGCAGATGCGTGAGTAAAATTTTTATATTCTCAACGCCGTATTCATTCGCATCATTAAATTTTTGCACAAAAGAATCGTCCAATTTTTTATTGCTTATCCACGCCGCAAATACAAAAGGCAAGCCGGTGAAATTTTTCCATGCTTCGCCAAGATCGTAAACATGTTCCGAAATTTTTCTTTGCTCCAACGCTCTGTCCCCAATTACTAAAGCCGCGGTTGTTCCTTTTATTTCTTTCCGGAAATCTTCCTTGGCGTCAATTAATTTCGGATTGACCTTCCAATATTCTTTTAATAATATTTTTACAAGCTGAACTGATGTCTGGCTCTGATAATCGAGCAATACTTTTTCTATTTTATCAATCGGCGCTTCGCTGAATAAACAAACAGAAGCAACTGCACCATCACTTCCAATGCAATAATCAGTGTAGATATAATGTGTTTTTATTTTTGGAATGACTGCAACCGGAACCAAACCGACGTCAATTTCATTTTTCAGAAGCATCATTGCAATCCGCGATGGATAATCAATTGCCAGATCAATTTCATTAATAACCGCTGAATGCTCAATTCCATATAACAATGGTTTTGTGTTGAGATAACTTACAGCTCCTACCCTTATTTTTCTTTCCAATTCGTTTATGTTAATTTTGGGTGCAAATGTAACACACGAAAATCAAAAGCAAACTTAATGTTTATTTAAAATGGAATTGAATTCACTGACTGCAATATCTCCTGTTGATGGTCGCTATCGTAACCAACTGCATCATCTTGACGAATATTTTTCTGAATATGCGTTGATGAAATACAGGATAATTGTTGAAGTGGAATATTTTATTTTCTTAGCACAGAAAAAAATTTTCGTGTTGCCAGCTGCTGCAAAAAAACATCTTCAGTCTGTTGCAGAAAATTTCTGTGTCGAAGATGCTGTGACAATTAAAGAAGCGGAACGTATCACCAATCATGATGTAAAAGCTGTTGAATATTTTTTAAAAAAGAAATTAGATGAAGTTGATGCAGGCAATATTAAAGAATGGATTCACTTCGGATTAACATCGCAGGATATTAATAACACTGCCATTCCGTTGTTATGGAAACACGCTGTTGAAATGGAATATTTACCTGCATTGCTGAATATGAACAAGCAATTAAAATTATTAGTGAAGCAATGGAGAGATATTCCGATGCTCGCTAAAACACATGGACAGCCTGCATCTCCGACTATTTTAGGAAAAGAAATTATGGTTTTTGTTGAGCGGATTGAGAACCAGGTTGAGCAATTAATTCAAATTCCATTCTCTGCAAAATTCGGCGGTGCGACAGGGAATTTTAATGCTCATCATGTCGCTTATCCAAAAAAAGACTGGACAAAAATCGCCAATGAATTTGTTGAAGGAGTATTGGGTTTGCATCGCCAGCAATACACAACGCAAATTGAGCATTACGATAATATCGCTGCGCATTTTGATGCGTTGAAAAGAATCAATAATATTTTAATTGATTTTTGTCGTGATGTCTGGATGTATGTTTCGTCGGAATATTTCAAACAAAAAACAAAAAAAGGAGAAATTGGTTCTTCGGCAATGCCGCATAAAGTAAACCCGATTGATTTTGAAAATGCAGAAGGAAATCTTGGCGTTGCCAATGCGTTATTCGAACATTTTTCTGCTAAACTTCCTGTATCAAGATTGCAACGCGATTTAACAGACTCAACAGTTTTGCGAAACATTGGCGTGCCGTTCGCTCATACCGTTCTTGCTTTTAAATCAATTGAAAAAGGTTTGGATAAATTGGTTTTGAATGAAGAAAAAATTCACTATGACCTGGAAAATAACTGGGCTGTTGTGTCAGAAGCCATTCAAACAATTTTACGCAGGGAAAATTATCCTGAGCCTTATGAAGCGTTGAAAGAATTAACACGCGGCAATTCTTCTATTAACAAACAATCCATTCACCGTTTTATTGATAATCTGAAAGTTTCTGCCACTATAAAAAAAGAATTAAAAAAAATTACGCCGCATAATTATACCGGCATTCCATTGAAGTAATTATTCAACCAAAATTCTCCACCATTTCATTTCTTCTTTTTGATGATCAAATTGAAACTTATTTTTTTTTACCACGCTTATTGAA
>DATHPY010000115.1:0-2193 GCA_035483315.1 Puia sp.
ACCACCGTAACCACAGATCATTTGTATTGGCACTGATGTTATCCAGCACCTGAAGCGTGTGATAAAAATTATCTTTATGCCCTTTACCGTCAATATATTCAGCTCCGGCAAGCGCAACCATTTGCGGAAAAATGATCTGCAGCAAACCGCTTTTATAAAGCAGATCAAAACCGATAGAAGGTTTATCACTGAGAATAATTTTATTTAATTCTTCGGTTATGCGTTCCTGTGAAATGATGCCGATTCGATGAGCATCTTTTATTATTGCATCAAAAACTTCCGGTTCAATATGGAAATTTAATTGTGAAGCGAAACGAATGGCGCGCATCATCCGCAAAGGATCGTCGCTGAAAGTTTTTAGCGGATCTAACGGCGTTCGGATTATTTTTTTTTTCAGATCTTCAAGCCCATTAAAAGGATCGATCAGTTCACCATAATCTTTTTTATTCAAACTTATTCCTAATGCGTTTATTGTAAAATCTCTTCTTAACTGGTCATCTTCCAAAGTTCCTGTTTCCACTTCAGGCTTCCGAGATTCAGAACGGTAACTTTCTTTACGCGCCCCGACAAATTCAATTTCAAGATCATCCACTTTTATTTGCGCAGTACCAAAATTCTTGAAAAAACTGACTGTTGGTTTTGGTTCAAAATTTTCAGCAACTTCATGCGCCAATGCAATTCCATCACCGATACAGGAAATATCTGCATCTTTTGTATTTCGGCCAATCAATTTATCCCGAACAAAACCGCCGATTATATAACAGGGTGTGTTTAGCTTTTCCGCTGCGCGGCCAATCTTTTTAAAAATAAATAATTCCTTATCTGTGCAATTAATGTCCATGGGTGCAAATGTAAGTAAGAAGAAACAAGAAATAAGGCAAAAGGAACAAGGCACAGGTATCCTTAGTGCAAATTTGTTTTAATTCGTGGAAGTTAGTGTCGAGAGCAACTGTTCATCCGTAATTTCTTTTGCGCAGCGAAAATGTTTTTCAGGACAAGCTTTATAACCATGCAAGCCACATGGGCGACAGTATAATTGTTCCTGAATTTCAATAATAAATTTTTTATCGGATAACGGACCATAGCCAAATGCAGGAATTGTAGAGCAGAATATTGAGGAAACAGGAGCATTCACCGCAGATGCAAAATGCATAGGGGCGGAGTCGTTCACATAATTCATCAGAGCATCTTTCATCAACGAGCAGGATTCGAGAAAAGAAAGTTTACCGCAAAGATCAATAACATTTTTATTGATTGTTGATCCAATAATATTGTCAGAGATGATCTTGTCAGGAGGCGCGCCCAATAAATAAACATTCAAATTTTCCGGAAGCTTATTAATAAAACTTATCCATTTATCTGCCGGATATTGTTTCGTAAACCAAACTGATGCCGGTGCAACGGTAATGTATGGACGCTGTTTATAAATTTTTGTTTTTTCTTCGTCATTTTTTGATGGATACAATTTAGGTCGAACAATAATGTTGTCTGTAAGATCTTTTATTAGTTCAAAATTTCTTTCTATTTCGTGTTTGCCATTTCCTTTCTCATCAAAAACATGTTTTATTTTTTTTATGAAAAGAAAACTGAATGGATTTTTATCAAACCCAATTGTTGCTTTTGCTCCTGAAAATGCGGTAAGAAGACCTGTGGCGCCATATCGTTGCACATTAATAACAACATCATATTTTGTCTTTCTTATTTTAAATAAAAGATTGAAAAGGTTCTTCAATTTATTTTCTTTCTTATTCCACACAAGAACTTCATGCAAAAAAGGATGGTCAGTAAATAAAGATTCATTTCCTTTTCTTACCAAAAAATCAATCGACGCATCTGGGAAATGCTGATGTAATTTTTCAACAATAGAAGTCGCCAATACCACATCACCAATAAATGCCGTTTGAATAATTAAAATTTTTTGCACTTTTTTATTTGCTGTTAGGTTTTTTTCTTTAGCCGTTAATCTCGCAAAACAGTTATTGAGCCATCTTTATTAAATTTCACGACAGATGATGGTTGATGTTTTGTTTTATCTTCCCGCCGGTATTTCACAATATAATCAACGCCTTGTTTTATTTGCTCTGGTATTTCATCAAAATTTTTCGGAGTAGATGTATTCGAAATATTCGCAGAAGTGGAAACTATCGGTTTGCGAAACTGTTTGATAAGTTGCTTGCAAAAAATTTCTTTTAC
>DATHPY010000116.1:0-6840 GCA_035483315.1 Puia sp.
GCATTTTATGCAATGGTTTGTAAAAGAACAAACAGAAGAAGAAACGCTCGCGCTTAATTTACTTGATAAAATTAAAATTGCCGGTGGCGAAAAAGCCAGTGGCAGTTCATTATATTCGTTGGATAAGGATTTACTTAAAACTCCGGGCGATGCTGAATTAGCCGAAACTAAAAGCGCAGTAAATCCTTAATTTTTTTTGTTCTTATTTTTTAAATTAAAAACAAGTTTATGACAGACATTAAACAAACTTTATCCGACAAGGCTGATGAATTAAAAAACCAGGCTGGTGAAAAATTGAATGAATTAAAAGATAAAGCAGGGGAGTTGGGCGATACCATAAAACAAAAAGCAGGTGAAGCACTGGATAAAATAAAATCCGGAGAGACACAGCAGGAATTGGAAGATCTGAAAGATCAGGCGGCTCAAAAATTAAATCATTTGGCAGAAGAAGCAAAAGAAATATGGAATAAAGTGAGTGGAAAATCTGATAAAACGTAGGTTTTTGTATAAATAATTTCCCGCGGATAAATTAATAGAAGACGGATTTTTTCCGTCTTTTTTATTTTTAATAAGATCAGGTATTAACAGCATGTACATAGTGGCTGATGATTCGAAATAAATCCTCCGGATTAAATGGCTTTACTAAAATGTCATCAATACCCGCGGCGTAAATTTCACTTTCAACTTCTTTCTGTGTGCTTGCAGTAAGTGCAATTATCGGCAATGTTTCTCCGCGTTTTCGCAATTGCATTGTTGCTTCATAACCATCCATCACCGGCATGTTTAAATCCATTAAAATTATTTGATGGCGGCTTGTATCAAGTTTATCAATTGCTTCTTGCCCGTTGTAAGCAACATCAACCCGGGCTCCATTATTTTCAAGAATTGTTTGTGCAACCATTACGTTGAGCTGATTATCTTCAACTAATAAGATTGACATTCCATCAAATGATAAATCTTCATTGTAAGAAGATTCAATTGATTGAACGGTTTTTTGTTCTGCACATAATTCAAAGGTTTGAGTAAAATAAAAAACAGAACCCTTTCCAAATTCACTTTTTACCTGTAGATCTACACCTTGCAATTGCAAGATTTTTTTGCTGATCGCAAGTCCCAAACCAGTGCCACCAAATCTTCTCGATTTGGAAGAATCAGCTTGTGTAAAGCGATCAAATATCATTTTTTGTTTTTCAGGATCAATTCCTATTCCACTATCCTTCACTAATATTTCAAGCGTAACATTATCATTATTAATATTACTAACATTAATAGATAACCGAACAAATCCTTTCTCCGTAAATTTCACGGCATTTTGAATCAGGTTACTTAATACTTGGCTGGTTCGTACCGGATCACCAGTTAATTTTTTATACAGTCTTTTATCAATTTCTGCTTTAAGGTCAATTCCTTTTTCTTTTGCTGTTAATTCCAAACTCGTAATGATGTTATTTGCTATTTCTGTGATGTCCATTGGAATATTTTCAAAACTTATTTTTCCTTCCTCAATTGAGTTATAATCAAGAATATTATTTACGATAGCTAATAAATTGTGAGCAGAGGATAATATAATATCTAAATCTTTTTTTTGCTCGTTGCGCGGTTGATTGTTCAATAATAAATGAGTCATTCCTATCACTGCATTTAAGGGCGTACGAATTTCGTGAGACATGGTTGATAAAAATTCTGTCTTGGCTTTTAATCCCTGCTGTGCCTGAATTGCAGCAAGTTTGAAGCTGCGTGCAAAGCGATGCGATAATGCAAGCGACTGTAAAAAAAAGAATGCAATATATCCTCCGAAAACAACTGTTTTCATTGCAGGAAGCACTTCAAAATAACGAAGGTTGATGAGTAAAAAAATAATCAGCATTATTGCGGTGCTGCCCAAAGCATAAATGGAACCCGCCCTTTTATTTTTTGCTGCCTGAAAATAAATAAATATCGCGTAGGCTAAGCAAAGAAACATGCATCCCAAAAATATATTTATTAATGCCGTGAATATAATCGTTGGTGTCAATAAAATAATTGCAGCATACAATAAACAAAAAGATTCTGCTGCGATCATTATTATTTTATTCGAATCAGCCGGATAAAGGTTTTTTGTATAACGAACAAATAAAGCAGTGCTCAATGTCAGCGTCAAATATTCTAACCGAATTGAAACAAACCAATTTATATTTGGAAATATGGTATGAAGCACATAATCATCAGTTCCGATCATACGATAACTGTACACAATGCAAAAGAGTGAAAAATAAAGTATCGTTTTGTCGTGTCGTCCAAAAAGATACAATCCTAAAAAAAATAATCCGCCCATAAACAAACAACCGGCAAGCGACCAATCATAAGCAGAATTAATTTCTTTATTCAAATAGATCTGATCCCTGTCTCCCAATAATATTTCTTTGTAAGCGCCGCCTTTTGCATGATGAAAATTGGCAACCTGCAACAAAATAAAAAGTGTATCTGTTTGGGTTGAAAAATAAATAACCCTCGAATTCCAGAATGGAATTGTTTCCGCTTTTGTTTTTCCCGGTTGCCCATTTCGCGAAACAAGAACGCCATTGATGTATAAAGAATAGGAAGAATAAACATCTGGCATGTTCAAAGCCAGTTGCGGTCTTTGTTTTGGTAATAATATCATCAATTTATAACTCGCAAAACCTTGTGAAGAAATGGGACCCCCGTTAACAGTATCGTTTTTCCATAAAGAAGGAAAATTGACAAATTTATGACATGAAATATCAAGATCTTTTGGAGATATCAGCTCTTTCCAAAAAAATTGCCATTGACCATTTAATGCAACAGGCGCAGAAAATAAATTTTGATCACGAAGGTCTAATATCCCATTTTTTGCAATAGCGGATGAAGGCTGAGGTTCTGCAAAACAAAGATTGATTGCATTCAGAAAAATGAATAGGAAAAATATTTGTCGGGTTAGAGTCTTCATGGGTCAGTTTCACTAATTAATCAAGCCATTTACGGTTAATTTATAACGCGCTTTATCTGATTAAATGATATGAAATGGAATAAAAAAAGAAAACACAGTATTTACAATTATGAATTGTACAAGTAAATACTTAATGACGTGGAAAAACAATAAAGCCATCAATTAAGATGGCTCTACTTTAAACAAAAATAATTGTTTGTTTAATTATCCTTTTTTGGGTTCGAGTAGTTTAAAGAATTGGTCTAACTGTGGTAAAATTACAATACGTGTTCTGCGGTTTGCAGCGCGACCTTCCGGAGTATCGTTAGTATCAACAGGAACATATTCACTTCTACCAGCTGCAGTCATGTGCGCGGGCGGAATTCCATATTGATTTTGTAAAATTCTTATTACAGATGTTGCCCGTTTAACGCTCAGATCCCAGTTGTCCATTAACACGCCATTACTGAATGCAACATTGTCTGTGTGTCCTTCAACCATAAATTCAATGTCGGGTTGATTTTTCAAAACCTGCGCTACTTTTCCTAAAACCTGTTTAGCATTTTCAGTTACCTGGAAGTGACCACTTTTGAACAATAATTTATCGGAGATATCAATGTATACAACACCCTTGTCAACTTTAATATTTATATCCTTATCATCAAGATTACCAATAGCTCCTTTAAGATTCATCACGAGCGCCATATTCAACGAATCTTTGTGTGCAAGCGCTTGCTGCAAGGTTTGAATGTATGCATCTTTTGCGCCCATATTATCCATAGACTTTCTGATGCTTTCTGCCTGCGTGCTTGAAATTACAGACATATCCTGCAGTTGTTTCAAAGCCTGTGTGCTGTTTTCTTTTAAATAAGCATTTTGTTTGGTGAGATCATCAACCTGTGACTGCAAAGCGTTTTTCTTGTTATTACAATCTGCGGTCAGATCATTACAGTTTTTCAGATCGCCGCCTTGTTTTGCATAAGCCGAATTTAATGAATCATATCTCGCCTGCATTTCCGCCTGCATTGTTTTAAATTTTTTACTGCTTACACATGAAAAAAGAAAAACAGAAAATAAGCCTGAAAATAAAACATGTTTGAAATTCATATGGAGTTGTTTTAAATGATGAAATAATCAGGGACGAACCAAAAACCAGCTAGTAGAAATTGACGTATAGGGAATGCAAAAATAAGTTATCATATCGAAATATGTTGATAACATTTATATAAAATTCTTTTAGGTTGAATATGAACTCCTGATAACTGCTGATTTGAAAACTTATACTAAAATAGTACTGGCGAAAAAAAATTACGGTCGCTTACGCAAGCTATGTTTTTGAGATTATGAGGATTTTGTAAACCAAAAAAATTAGTTAGTTTTTTACTAAATAAATTAGTGTGGAATAAAATAATTCTCTTACCTTCACCGAATCAATAATTTTGAAGCATAAAACTTACCATCATGATAAACGTAGAAAAACAAAAGGCATTAAAACTTACGATAGATAAGATTGACAAAGACTACGGCAAGGGTACCGTAATGATGATGAATGAAAAAAGCATGGAACCCATGGATGTGATCTCAACCGGCTCCATTGGGTTAGATGTGGCATTGGGCGTTGGCGGCTTACCGCGCGGCCGTGTAATCGAAATTTACGGACCAGAATCTTCCGGTAAAACCACCATCGCAATACACGTAATTGCGGAAGCGCAAAAGAAAGGTGGCATGTGTGCTATTATTGATGCGGAACATGCGTTTGACAGTTCCTATGCAAGAAAACTCGGCGTTGATATTGATAATCTTCTCATTTCACAACCTGATTATGGAGAACAGGGTTTGGAAATTGCCGATCGTCTTATTTTATCCGGCGCACTTGACGTGGTCGTAATTGATTCAGTCGCTGCATTGGTTCCAAAAGGAGAGCTTGAAGGTGAAATGGGAGATAGCAAAATGGGATTGCAAGCGCGTTTAATGTCCCAGGCATTAAGAAAATTAACAGCAACAATCAGTAAAACAAATACCATTTGCATTTTTATTAATCAGCTGCGCGAAAAGATTGGAGTAATGTTCGGAAATCCCGAAACAACAACCGGTGGCAACGCATTAAAATTCTATTCTTCAGTAAGGCTTGATATACGCCGCATGGCGCAAATTAAAGATGGCGAAGAAGCAGTTGGTAACAGGGTAAAAGTAAAAGTGGCAAAAAATAAAGTAGCTCCGCCATTCCGCATCGCTGAATTTGATATTGTATTTGGTGAAGGCATTTCAAAAACAGGAGAAATAGTTGATATGGGCGTTGAATTGGGAATTGTTCAAAAAAGCGGAAGCTGGTTTAGCTACAACGCCGATAAATTAGGTCAGGGCAGAGATACTGTAAAACAATTATTGCACGATAATCCTGAGCTGGCAAATGAAATAGAATTGAAGATCCGTGAAAAGATAAAAGAAACTCAGGTTGTATAAATTTTTTTGGTAACGATGGGTTAGTAAATATAAATCCCGCTCGTAATTGAGCGGGATTTTGTTTTTATAAATTGTTTAGAAAATATTTCCTGTTTCTGCTTAAAATAAAAAGGGGTCTGAATAGAAATTCAACCCCGTTTTAAAATCCAATATCCTATGAAAAACCGCGGTAAAGATAATTGATAACCTTCAATTATGCAATACCACTTTCCGGTAATTTTTTATTAATTAATATTAATTTAAACTCAGTTTTTTACCAATTGCTGTAAAATGTTTCTGTTGTGGTCATTATCAATGATCCGCAGAATATATGTTCCTCTATCCAATGTTGAAACATCTATTACCTGCAAGCCTTGATGCAATTGAACATTGAGCCTCATAACACCTAAAGAATTTAATACCTGCATGTTCATCGGATGATCTGTTTCTACGATCAATAATTTATCTACAGGATTGGGATAAAATTTTAGAGAGAAATTTTTTGATGTGCTTATTTGCAAAGATTTTGAATAAAAAAACTTTCCCGATTTACCGACATATTTAATCCTGTAAAAATTATATCCGGAGATGGAATTATTATCGGCTACTTCATACTGAATATTATTAGTTGTCTTTTTTATTGCGCCGATGGTTTCAAAATTATTTCCGTCTTCGCTTCTTTCTATAACAAAATAATCATCGGCATTTATACTATCAGCCTGCCACTGTAGCAATATCTTGTTATCATCTATAATAGTGTAGGAAAAATTAGAAAAAAGAGAGTCCGCCTCATCAATAGAAATATTTTCTTTTGTTGAATCACTTTCCTGCTGTGCTGTAACGACAAAGCAACACAGGCAAACTATTGAGGTAAGCCAAAAAAACTTCTTCATGGGATGATTGATAATAAAAACGGGGGGACGGAAGTCTCGCAATGAACAAATTTTGTGCCGGTTACTTAACGATGAATCATTATAGTAAATTTCTTTCTGAATGTTATAACCATCTTAAAAAAGAAACATTACCTTTTCAGCATTGGCGTATTAATAAAAAACAGTTCTATGCAAAATCGAAAAATGACTGCACGAAAGAGAGTTGCACTTGTTGCGCATGACAATAAAAAACCTGAACTGATTGAGTGGGCGGTTTACAATAAGGCTGCACTGTCTAAGCATCGGCTTTATGCGACGGGCACAACCGGAAAATTATTGGAAGATGCACTTGACCAATCAATAACAAAATTTCTAAGCGGACCACTTGGCGGCGATCAACAGGTTGGCGCCCGTATTTCAGAAGGAAAAATTGATGTGCTGATATTTTTTTGGGATCCGATGGAAGCGCAACCCCACGATCCGGATATAAAAGCTTTGCTGAGATTAGGTGTTGTTTGGAATATTCCTATCGCCTGCGATCGCGCCACTGCAGATTTTTTGCTCACTTCACCATTGATGTATGAAGATTATGAAGTAATA
>DATHPY010000117.1:0-5093 GCA_035483315.1 Puia sp.
ATCAATAAACGGTTTTCCGTACCGTATCGCTTTTCCCTTGCTCACGCCGGAACATTTTTCCAATTCCTGAATGGTTGTTGGATATAAGGTCGCCATATCCTGTAATGATGTTTCCAGGAAAATTACAAACGGCGGTAAACTTTTTTTCTTCGCTTCTTTTTGTCTTACCTCTTTTAAAAGCTCAAATAATTTTTCATCGGCGGCTGTTGTTGCGGTATTGTTTTCACCGGATTCTTCATCATCTTCATTTGCTTCCTCAAATAAATTATTAGCAACTACTTTAAAAAATTTCGGCTTCTTCAAATACTCTTCACCTTTTTTGGTAAACTTTAAAACACCGTATTCTTCAATATCTTTCTTTAACAAATTTTCAAGAAGCAATTGTCTTATCAGGGATTGCCAGTAATAATCTTTTTCTTCTTTGCCAATACCAAACTCAGCAATATTTTCATGGCGATACATTTGTACCTGCGGAGTTAATCTTCCGATAATAATATTAACTGTATAATCGGTAGCAAAGCGTTCATCAAGGGCTTTGATAACTTTCAACGCTTTTACTGCATTTTCTTTTGCCTCCACTCTTTCTTTCGGATGCAAACAGTTGTCGCAATTTTTACAATTATCTTCAGTGTATTCATCACCAAAATAATTCATCAAAACTTTGCGCCTGCACACGCCACTTTCAGCATAGCCAACAGTTTCGTTGATAAGCTGCGCGCCAATTTCTCTTTCACTTAATGCCTTGTCCTTCATCAAATGCTCGATCTTTGAAACATCTTTATGCGAATAATACAATACACATTTTCCTTCCAAACCATCACGACCAGCACGGCCAGTTTCCTGGTAATAATTTTCAATACTTTTTGGGATGTTATAATGAATAACAAAACGGATATCGGGTTTGTCAATGCCCATTCCAAACGCGATAGTTGCAACTATAACTTGTGTGTCTTCATTCAAAAATAAATCCTGTCTTTCTGCGCGTAGTTTGCTGTCGAGACCCGCATGATAAGCGACCGCTTTAATTCCATTTGCTACTAAAATGTCGGCAAGTTCTTCAGTTGTTTTACGGTTTAACGTATAAATAATCCCGCTCTTTCCTTTATTCTGAACAATGAATTTTACAATGTGTTTTATCGTTGCTTCTTTTTCGATCTTCGGCTGTATTTCATAATACAAATTCGGACGATTGAACGAAGACAAATATATTTTAGGATTGCGCAGCCCGAGATTTTTTACAATATCACTTTGCACTTTTGGGGTAGCCGTTGCCGTTAGCGCGATCGTTGGAACATTGGGATTGATCTGATCCATTATTTCGCGAAGCCTTCTGTATTCAGGACGAAAATCGTGTCCCCATTCAGAAATGCAATGCGCTTCATCAACTGCAAAAAAAGAAACTTCCAGGTCTCTGAACAATTCAAGACTTTCCTGCTTGGTCAATGTTTCAGGAGCAACATAAAGCATTTTCGTATGACCATTCAACAGATCATCATGCACTTCGCGGATTTGTTTTTTGTTTAATGTTGAATTTAAAAAATGCGCAACGTTATCCCGGCTGCTGTAGCTTCTTACCAGGTCAACCTGGTTTTTCATTAACGCAATAAGCGGACTAACAATTATAGCAACACCTTTACTCATGATTGCCGGTAGTTGGTAACAAAGACTTTTTCCGCCGCCGGTTGGCATAATTACAAAAGTGTCGTTTCCGTTAAGAAGATTTTGAATGATAGATTCCTGGCTGTCTTTAAATGAATCGAAACCAAAATGTTCCTGTAGGAGCGGTAACAATTCTTTCGATAATGTTCCGTTGCTGTCTTTTATTTTTTTTGCAGATATTTTTTTAAATGTAGTTGTTGCCATAAGAAAAATTTTCCTTCACACGAATAGCGGCTTACATTGTTTAAGATAACAAAAATTACCGGAAAACTATCAAAAAGAATTATTCAATTTCCCAAGCGAGTGTTAGCCGGATGTAGCTGGATTTTTTAGGACAGCGAAGTTACAAAAAAACAAGGAGAGATGGAATTGGTTTTGTTAAAGTTTGTAACAATAATGTTAGCAAGTCGGCCTATTATTGCAGCGCAAAATCAACAGAAAGGTTTTATACATTTGTAGTAATGTGTGTGTTGAATTTAATCTATGTCTCTGTCGAATAATAATTTATCATGAATAAGAATTACTACGTAGCTATAATGGCGGGTGGAATTGGCAGCCGGTTTTGGCCAATGAGCCGTCAAAATTTTCCAAAACAATTTCTCGATATTTTAAATGTAGGGGAAACACTTATTCAATCTACTTATAAAAGATTCCTGGCTTTTATTCCTAAGGAAAATATTTATGTGATCACATCTTCCGAATATATTGAAATTGTAAAAAAACAATTGCCGGATCTGACAGAAGAAAATATTTTGGGAGAACCTTCCCGCAAAAACACGGCGCCTTGCATTGCTTATATTTCTTTTAAACTTTTGCAAAAAGATCCCGATGCCTCGCTGATCGTTGCGCCTTCTGATCATCTTATTCTTAATGAAAAAGATTTTAATAAAGTATGTCTCGAAGCGCTCAATTTTGTGAACAAGCATAATGCATTTATCACACTCGGAATAAAACCATCTTCGCCAAATACGGGTTATGGATATATTCAGCATGAACCGCAATCGGTTTCTGACAATGTTTACAAAGTAAAAACTTTCACAGAAAAACCTAATGCAGAACTTGCAAAAACTTTTTTAGCCAGCGGAGATTTTTTATGGAACGCGGGCATATTTGTATGGCGAGTAAAAAATATCATCAAAGCATTTGAAAAATATTTGCCGGAAATGTATGATGTGTTTATTGCGGATAAAGATAAATTCAACACGCCAATGGAAAAGAAAGCGCTGGAACATATCTATCCTTTATGCACAAATATTTCCATTGATTTTGGCATCATGGAAAAAGCGAATAATGTTTATGTAATTCCTTCAGCTTTTGGCTGGAGTGATCTGGGTGCCTGGAACAGCGCGTACGAAAATTTAAACAAGGACAAACATCAGAACGCAATTGCCGGTAACAGTGTAATTCCTATTGAAACAAATAATTGCATGATCCATGCGCCAAATAATAAACTGCTTTTGTTACAGGGCCTCGATGATTTTATAATTGTAGATACAAGCGATGTATTATTAATTTGTAAAAGAGAAAAAGAGCAGGAAATAAAAGAATACGTCACAAAAATAAAGCGCACCAAAGGCGAACAATTTTTATAAAACACCTCTATGCCATCTTATCCTTTCAACAACATTTTATTTCTCGATATTGAAACAGCTCCTCAGTTTGTTTCTTTTAATGATGTGCCCGACGAGTGGAAAAAATTATGGACGAGGAAAGCAGAATTTTTAATACGCGATAAAGAAACCGAAACACCTGAAAGCATTTATAACCGC
Source organism: Puia sp. (assembly GCA_035483315.1). GTDB lineage: Bacteria > Bacteroidota > Bacteroidia > Chitinophagales > Chitinophagaceae > Puia. The sequence continues at coordinate 3,429 of DATHPY010000117.1, forward strand.
GCAGGAATTTATGCGGAGTTTGGAAAAATAATTTGCATTACCTGCGGAATCATTTCCGGAGCTGGTTCAGCAAAAAAATTATTGCTGAAATCTTTTTATGGCGATGACGAGAAAATATTGCTGAAAGATTTTTGCGATATGATAAACAAGTGGACACTTGAAAGCAATAAATATTTATGTGCGCACAATGGAAAAGAATTTGATTTTCCTTATTTATGCCGGCGTCTTATTGTGAATGAAGTTAATATTCCCGACATTTTAAATTTAGCAGGAAAAAAACCGTGGGAAATTCCTCATTTGGACACAATGGAATTATGGAAATTCGGCGATTATAAAAATTTTACTTCTCTTAATTTATTGGCGCAGGTGCTCGGCATTCCTACTCCGAAAGACGATATGGACGGAAGCATGGTGCATGAAGTTTACTGGAAAGAAAAAGATCTGAAAAGAATTGTAATTTATTGCCAGAAAGATGTGATAACCGTTGCGCAAATTCTTTTACGCTTGAATGGTGAAGAACTTATAGCTGAAGCAAATGTTGAAATAAAATAATAACACGAATTATAAGGCACGAATTTAAACGAATTGAGCTAACAAGTATTTTTAATTCGTGTAATTGGCTAAAATTCGTGAAAAAAAAATGTATATGGAACGCACTAATTATTCCTCAGGTGCAAAATGGGAAGAAATTGTCGGCTACAGCAGGGCTGTTAAGATCGGGAATGTTGTTGAAGTGACCGGAACAGTTGCAATTGATGATGATAATAAACCGGTTGGAGAAGATAACGCGTATGCACAAACGAAGTTTATAATCAGAAAGATTGAAAAGGTTTTGCAACGTGCCGGAGCTTCTTTAAAAGATGTTGTGAGAACGCGCATGTTCGTTACGGATATTTCAAGATGGGAAGAATATGGAAAAGCGCACGGCGAATTTTTTAAAGATATTCGTCCCTGCACTTCCATGATCGAAGTGAAAGGATTAATTGCACCGGAATATTTAATAGAAATTGAAGCGACTGCGATAATAGAATCGTGAGAAGTTGAACGATAAACGTGAATTTTCACGCTTATCATTTGCGATGATTTAATAATGATATAATTTTTCGTTTTGCATATTCAATCAAAACTCCCCAATGTAGGCACTACCATTTTTACAGTGATGAGTGCATTAGCGACTGAACACAATGCAATAAATCTCGGGCAGGGTTTTCCTGATTACCCGATGAGCGATGAATTGATTTCATTAGTAAATGCTGCAATGAAAAAAGGATTTAATCAGTATGTGCCGATGCAGGGTTATTTGCCTTTACGCGAAGCGATCTCAGAAAAAATTAAATTTCTTTACAACACTAACGTTGATGGGCATACGCAAATAACCATTACTCCGGGTGGAACTTATGCGATCTATACAGCGTTAACAACAGTGTTGCAACCGGGCGATGAAGTAATTGTTTTTGAACCTGCTTACGACAGTTATATTCCCAATGTGGAAGTTAACGGAGCAATTCCGGTATTAATTAGTTTAAGTGCGCCTGATTATAAAATTGATTGGGATGAAGTAAAAGAAAAAATTACTCCGCGAACAAAAATGATCATGCTTAATTCGCCAAATAACCCGACAGGCGCGGTTTTACGTGAACATGATATTGAGCAACTTCGCAGTAT
>DATHPY010000118.1:0-6866 GCA_035483315.1 Puia sp.
CGAAAGAAACATTATTTCATAATGAGGCTCTTTCTTACATTACTCCTGTTGTTTTGTTTACATTTATCAAAAGCTCAAAGTACATTGCTTGACTCTTTGGAAAGCGAAGTAAAAAAGAATCGAACAAAGGTGCTGACATAATTCTCACTTTTGTGCCCCCTTTTTCACATGTTCCTAATTTTTCAGGAATGTCCGGACTTGGAAAAGTAATTGGGTTTGAATTCGCCTATATAGTTTTTAAGCAGAGAAATAAAGTATACAGTAAAAAAATAGTATCGTATTATAAAGAAAATGATACTGCTACTCCAGCTGTTGCGGTTTCAAGTATTGTTATCGCGGACAATGATTCTATATTTATTCTTCTTAGTAAATCAATCAAGGAAATAGAAAATGAAGAAATTTATCCTTTTATTTATCAGTTCAAAGATTCAGCAAAAGGATTAGTATATTATGAAATTCTGAGCGAGTCTCATCCATCTAATTTTGTCATTGAGTGTATTATTTCAGATGCTGGATGAATTGACTGAAGCGACAGACACGTTGTACAAATTCAATTAATGATTATTTAATTTTCAAACTAACTCACTGCCCACTTTCCAATCCGCTTTTCAAAAAAGAAGTTTATATTTAAACTCCCAAAATAAAACTAACTAAATATGAGAAAGTTAAACCTTGTATGGATCTTATTATCCATTTTCCAATTCGCACTTGCACAGCCAAAAAAAACTCAACCTGCTTCCCCAACATTTGTAACTGCTGTTGAAGGCGTAAAAGAATTTACGCTTCCAAACGGATTGCAAATTTTGTTGGTGCCGGATGCTGCACAAACAAATGTTGTTGTAAATGTAGTTTATCATGTTGGCTCCCGTCACGAAGGTTATGGTGAAACCGGGATGGCGCATTTGCTCGAGCACATGATGTTCAAAGGATCAAAAAGATTTTCCAGCATTAAACAAACTATCGCGGATAAAGGCGCTTCTGCCAATGGCACTACCTGGTACGACAGAACGGATTATTTTGAAATTCTACCAGCAACAGACAGCAATCTCAACTGGGCGCTGGATATGGAATCCGACCGCATGGTAAATTCATTAATGAAAAATGAAGACCTGCAAAAAGAATTTACTGTGGTAAGAAATGAATTTGAAGCGGATGAAAATTATCCTGATAATATTTTGACAGAGCGTGTTATCTCAACAATGTATCTGTGGCACAACTACGGCAAATCAACCATCGGCAGTAAAGAAGATATTGAGAGAGTTCCTATCGGCAAACTGAAAATGTTTTATCAAAAATATTATCAGCCCGATAACGCCACACTGATCGTTGGCGGAAAATTTGACGAAAAGAAAACGCTGGCATCAATAGGAAAATATTTTGGCGCCATTCCAAAACCAACACGTGTTATTCAACCACCATACACTGTGGAACCGCCGCAGGACGGAGAAAGATATGTTGAATTAAAAAGAAACGGCGACATATCTTTTATCGGCATGGGATATCACACGCCGGCTTATTCTGATAAAGATTATGTTGCGAACGATGCGGTGGAAAGTATTCTTACCAACGATCCTTCCGGTGTTTTTTATAAAGCACTGGTTGAACCAAAACTGGCAACAAAAGTTTCGGGATATAGTTTTCAATTATACGATCCGGGATTTTCTTATTACAGTTGTAATATTCCGAAGGACAAAAATTTCGACAGTGCAAAAAATGCATTTATCGCTGTAGCTAATGCTCTTCCAAATTATGTTGTAACACAGGAAGATCTTAACCGCGCAAAAAATTCTCTTCTCAAAAACGTAACAGATATTCAAAATAACACCATTAATTTCTGCATTAATCTTGCTGAAATTATCGGAGCCGGAGACTGGCGGTTGTTTTATATTTATCGCGACCGGGTTGAAAAACTTACTGTTGATGATGTACAAACCGTTCTGAAAAAATATTATTTGCCAAGCAACAGAACGGTTGGTGTTTTTATTCCTGATAAAAATCCGGAAAGAACTGTTGTTGCAGAAACGCCGGATATAAATGCATTGGTAAAAAACTATAAAGGAAAAGAAACAAAAACACAAACGGAAACTTTTGAAACAAGCATTGCGAATATTAAGAAAAACACACAATACGGAACGCTGGCTAATGGAATGAAATATGCGTTGCTGAAAAAACCGACAAAAGGCGATAAAATTTATGCGAATTTTATTTTGCAGGTAGGAGATGAAAAAAGTCTGACAGGAAAAAATATCATTCCACAATTAACTGCAAGAATGATGAAGAATGGAACAACTTCAAAAAGTAAAAAAGAAATTAATGATCAGTTAGATAAAATAAAATCAAGCATTGACATTAGCGGCAACGCTGCTACCATTAATATCAGTTTGAGTTCCGATAAAGACAATATTAATACTGCGCTCGATTTACTCGCTGACATTATTCTTCATCCTTCATTCGATAAAAATGAATTTGACAAAATGGTGCTTGATATGAAAGGAGAATATGAAAATAACCGCACCGATCCGCAGTTTGTCGCATTCAATTCCATCAATAAAAAAATGTCTTTGTATCCAAAAGGTCATCCTTTATATGCAGCAAGTATTGATGAAAATCTTGAAGACCTGCAAAAAATTTCTTTGGACGATCTTAAAGATTTTTATAAAAATTTTTATGGAACAAATAACGGGTTCGCTGCTTTTGTAGGTGAAATTGATCCGCCTGCGGTCAAAACATTTCTAGATAAGAATTTAAGCAATTTCAACAGCAAGCAATCTTACACCGAAATTGAAGAAAAATACTTTGACGTAAAAGGAAGTCTTGATGACATCAATATAAAAGATAAGACGAACGCTGTCTGCATTGGCGCAATCAACGTGCCATTAAAACAAAGCGATCCGGATTTTGTAGCGCTTGATATGGCCAATGAAATGTTGGGTGGTGGCGCATTTTTATCTTCACGCATTCCGCAGCGTTTGCGCGAATCTGAAGGAATGAGCTATGGCGCCGGATCATTTGTAAACTTCAATTACAAATATCCTTCATCAACCTGGTTGGTCTACGCAATTTTTAATCCGATCTATAAAACAAGATTAGATAGCGCGATGCGTGATGTGATCAGCAAAGCTGTAAAAGATGGATTTAAAGAAGATGAGATGAAAAAATCATTATCGGGATGGTTGCAAACAAGAAAAACTGAATTGGGTTTTGACCAGGGGCTTTCTTCGCGCATTGCTTCTTACCTGATGCAGGGAAAAGATCTCAGTTTCTTTACAGATTATGAAGAGAAAGCAAAAAAATTAACGCTGGCGCAGGTGAATGACGCATTGAGAAAATACATAAGCCCTGATAAAATAACATTTATTTACGCGGGAGATTTTACGAAGAAAGCGTTTTAATAAGAAGTCGGAAGTCGGTTGTCAGAAAGTAACTGAAGTATTAAACTTCAGTTTTCAGACATCCGACTTCTCATTTCCTTCGCACTATAGTATATATTTTATTAGGATTCGCTTCATCAAAATGGTCGCGCGCATCTTTTTTATGAAGAACCTGCAACTTCATCGTGTCCTTATCAATAATTTGAATTAAATATTCGTTGCGGTGTTTGCGATGATTGGCTTTATAATCGACAGTTAAAATAATTGGAGTGCTTGCATTATTGATGGTGTAATAATATTTTTTTGATGTGCCTGTATGTCCTTTATAAGAAAATGCAACCCGCGAACTGTCGACAAATATCATAGCCGGAACATGTTTATCAACACCACTCTGATCCCATGTACCAATCAGATCTGCCGGAGATATTTGCTGACTATGAGCGGAAAATGAAGTGAATAAAATAATACCGAGAAGAAAAAATAAACTTTTCATGATGAGTGGTTTTGCAAATGGTAGCGCAATTTTAAAATAAGAATTACAAAAATCAGTCAAATTTATTTAAAAGAAAAAAGAGTTCGGAAATATTTTGCCCCAGATTTCACAGAGGAACACAGAAAAAACTCCCTGTTAAAATTTGTGTTTATCTGTGCAATCTGTCGCAGCTTTATTGGTCAGGTCTCAGAATTCTTTTCATCCTGCGGTTGAGCGCAATTCTTCTGAAATAAACCAACCGGTAATTTCCGGTAGTGACATTATATTTATAATCCGAAAACTTGCCGGACGCATTGATGGAACTCCACATCCACATCAGGCTTATTCCCCATCTGCTGAGATTGTAACCGGTTCCTAATCTAAAAATAAAATTTGGCGTGAAGCCGATCTTATCATCCGTTATGCTGTTGCCGATCTCGCGCGCTAAATGCACATTGAAATCAACATTCGCCGAAGCGAGTAAAAAGAAATGTTCCTGCACAACTAACGTATATGCATATCCCACACCCGGACCAAACTCAAACACATGAAGTTTGCGGACATTATGTGTTGCGAATTGCGAATCTACTTTGGATGGAACAAATGAACTATCTGCATTTGTAGCTACATAAAATGCTTCGCCGCCAATAAGAAAAGAACCCGCGGATTTTTTTTGCCACGCGTTTTGCGAAAGCCCTGCGCCGTAAGAAAACTTGCGATCATTCAATACGCGGTAAACGGCAAGCCCCACGAGTTGCACACCTAAATCAGGACGCAGATAAAAATTTTGCCCATCCGGCGTTCCTACTCCTTCAGGACGTAAATAATAGCCTTTGTAAAATTCAGCAATCGCATCAATTGTCCATTTTTGTTTGTAAAGATGTAATTGCAGATCGGTGGCATCCGTTTTTCCTTTTTGCTCTTCCGATTTCAAAAAAGTAAGCTCTTTAGAAAAACTAAACGACAAAGATTTATAAGTTATTCCCGCGCCAAGACTCAATGTAGTGTTGGCGTGATAACTCATAGCAGCCGGACTTCCATTTGGTGGCATCAATTTAAAAATGTCGTATTTTTTAGAAAAATAAACACGCGTAATAATTGATCCTTTATATGATTGATAAAAGGAACTGTCGTGACCTGCCTGCGCGGATAAGGTAAAAGTGATGAGCGCAGTAACTGTGGTAAGCAGAAAGTATTTTTTCATGGGGGAAATTTAAGAAATTCCTTTGCAATAGCAGAAAAAAATGCATCAAATAACTAGCTGCAGATATCATTGATTTCCGGCTGGAGTTTTTTATCTTTGCACCCCTTTGGCGAGATAGCTCAGTTGGTAAGAGCGTCGGATTCATAACCCGGAGGTCGAGGGTTCAACTCCCTCTCTCGCTACAGAAAATAAAAGCCATGCAGTATTTACTGGGTGGCTTTTTCATTTACTGTACTTCTTAGAATTATTTCAATCCAAAAAGCATTGGAAGCGATTGAAATGCTAAAACCACAGCTTGTATTTCTGGATATTGAAATGCCCACGATGAATGGTTTTGAGTTGCTGGGGCACTATAAACAAATTCCATTCTCAGTGATATTCACCACCAGTTATGATCAATATGCTATTAAGGCTATCCGTTTCAGTGCACTAGATTATCTGTTAAAGCCTATTGATCCAAAAGAACTGATAATTGCCATCCAAAAAGCAAAATCACAAAAAATCCTGCCGTCCCTTGAGCAGTTCAATATGCTAATGGGACATTTACAAAATAAAGAATCTGTTTTTTCGAAAATTGCGGTACCCACTTTCGAGGGTTTTGAATTAATTCCCGCTGACCAGGTAATTAACTGTGAAGCCGAAGATAACTATACTCATCTCCATCTTAAAAATAAGACGACGGTAATTGCTTGCCGCACTTTAAAGGAAATGGAAGAACAAGTCAGCGAATTCAATTTCTTTTTGCGAGTGCACCACTCCTACCTCGTGAACCTGAATGAAGTAACCAAATATATTCGCGGAGAAGGCGGATATCTGGTTATGAGTGATGGTTCTACAGTAAGTGTATCCAGAAGCCGAAAGGAATTATTGCTTAAAAAAATTCAGTCGAACAAGGACTAACTCTTCCCTTCTTTCTCTTATTGATTTTTTTATGGCTTAGTGGTAAAGGTCAAAAGATACGCACTTAATTTAGCTGTATCCAATCCGCTTACAACGGCTGTTTCAACGGAAGGAAAGCTTGGATAATTATGATCATATGGAATATTAATATTTAAAGTATCTGCTGTAATACTGGTGATTTTAAATGTATCGGGATAGGTTGAGTTTATTTCTACAGTTGAATCGGGTAATATTTTCCAAGTTCCTGAATCAAACACAGTGTCTTGGGAAGAATATTCAGTATATGTGTTATTTCCAAATACCCAATATTGACTACCAAAACTATTAATAAGATTTGCATTACCTCCTTCTACAAAAATCGTAACCATGCTTCCGTTATAATTTGCCAACTCTTGCTTCAAATACCATGTGTTTACAATGCAATCCGAAGGATTAGCGCAAGGTGATTGTTGAGTTGTTGTTGATGACGATGAATTCTTTGAGCAACTAAGGAAATTAAAGCATGTGATGGTTATTGCAATAATTATAATATTTGGAATCTTTTTCATAAAAAAGATTTTAAAGGTTGTATTGTTTTTGTTGCGGAAATTATTGTGTCTTAGCTACTATTGTTCCTGAAACCATTTCTGTTGTCGTAAAATCAGTTATTGGGTTGATATGCATATAGAGTTTGCAGCAGCATTCTTCGAACCGTCGGTTAGGTTCACAAGATTGCCATTCTTCCAGTATGTTGCAATTGAAGGACCGGTACTATCAGGTGACTCAATTGGATATTCAATCCCCGCCACATACACATCACTGCCTGCAACAGCGATTGAATTTGCAATACCTAAGTGAGACACATCAGTAAGAGTCACAGGAGCGCCATTCTTCCAGTATTGTGCTATTGAATTATTAATAGAACCATACCAATATTTAC
>DATHPY010000119.1:0-2212 GCA_035483315.1 Puia sp.
TTCGACAATAAATGAATTTCTCCTTCCTTATCTCTTGTCAATACCAAAGGTTCGCCAATATGATTTTCCAGAAGAATAAGTGGATATGCATCACCGTTATCTTTTATCAGATCTGTACTTCCAATAAACTGCCAGGAAGATGCAAATAATTTTTCCTTTGCCGATTCAAACATTGCGGCATCGGTATAAAATCTTTTATCTAATGTTTTTGCGCGCGCTATATTTTCATCAATAAAAAAATCCTCAGACATTTATTATTTGTTTGGCGAAAGATAAGAAAAGAAATGAAGTGATGAATAACAACAAAAAGCCTGAAAAATTTCAGGCTTCATTCTAAAGGTCTATATTAATTGATCAACGGACATCAACGTTAAAGTCAACTCCCGCAGGGTAGGACTGATGACGATGGTCGTACCAATCGCGGGTATGATGATGATAACGATGATAATAATGTGATTCGTAACAGCCCGAAAAAGAAAAGGCAATTGTTGCCAGAATAATTATAAGGCTAAAAGTTTTTTTGATTGTTTGTTTCATAAAGAATTCTAGTTTTATTTATTAATATCATTGTAAAAACCCTGCCAATAAAAATGTATAATGAAACCGATTTAAAATGGGGAAAAGTGTAGAATATTTTACGCAATCAGGAGATTATTTGTATAAGATTTGGCAATTCTCACAAAAAAAACTCCTGCGATTCGTCCTTCCCAAATGGCGTTTAACAAACGGGATATTACAACGCGGACATATCTTTTTTGCATAAGCCAGCCAATGTTTTTTCAACACAAATTCTTTTTTCCATTTTAAAAAATCAAAACTATAATCTCTCGCTTCTTTTACAAGTTCATTTACTTTCTTAACCGGAATATTATTAATAATGCTTTCGGGGTGAATGCGTGTGATAAACAACACTTCATTCTTAATAATATTTCCAACGCCGGCAAAAATTTCCTGGTCTAATAAAGCATCGCAGATCATCATGTTGTTGTTGGCTTTAAGTTTTCGTTTTGCTTTTGATACGTTCCAGTTCTCATTCATAACGTCAACGCTCCAGTCATAAATTTCATCAGCATTTTGTTCAAGCAATTTTACAGACGCAGTGTAAATATTAAGTTCGCCATTACTGAAAGTGAGCGCTAATCTTGGTTTGCGGTCTTTTTTTTCATTGATCGTATATGAACCAAACATTAAAAAATGAATCCGGATCGTAAAATCATCAAAGCAAATCAAAAAGTGTTTTCCCCAGCTTTTGAATTCGATGATCTTTTTATTTTCCAAACGCTCCAGATCGATCTTCGCATTTCCTTCTACCTTTAATATTTTTTTGCCTTCAAATATTTTTACCTTCTCTTTTAATATAACGATTGTTGGACCTTCAGGCATTTTTTGTTTTTGATGAAAACTTCAAACCTTAAGCCAACAATTGATCAAGAATATTTAAATTACATCTTACAAAAAACTGGCGATATGAAATTTGCTTTATTGACCGTTACTTACGGCGGATTATTTTACAAGGGAGAAGCTCTTCCACTCGAGCAACAAATTCGAAAAGCCAAAGAACTCGGCTTTGATGCATTGGCAATTGAGACCAAACGTCCCGTTGCTTCCCCGCTCGACTTGAGTAAAGCAGATCGTAACCGTATTAAAAAATTAGCCGCTGATGAAGGCATTGCTTTATGCGCTATTGAAAGCATGTCGAATTTTGCCGGACGGCACATGGAAGAACGTGAAAATAATTTAGCCATGATGCGCAACGTGCTGGAAATGGCAAAGGATCTCGATGTCAATCTGGTAAAAATTTTTGCAGCGTGGCCTGGAATAATAAATGACGAAGAAGAAATTTCTTTATACGGACAATTTGAACGCGGTGAATATTACAAACGTTTGTGGCCCACTGATCTCCGCAAATGGAATCGTTGCGTAGATGGGATTCGCGAGGTCGCAGATATGGCGGCTGACATGGGCATCACTTTGGCATTGCAAAATCACGCGCCAGTTTTGGCAAAAGGATATGAAGATACTTTGACGATGATGAAAGAAGTTGGTCGTAAAAATGTTGAGCTTTGTATTGACGCGCCGCTTTTTTATGAAAGACAAAGTGACGAATATATTCGTGAAGCCCTAGATAATTGCCGCGGACACATTGTACACACGCATTACGGCGCATGGAATTTCACACAGAAAAAAAATGGTGAAATTATCCAGGAGCCTT
>DATHPY010000120.1:0-4185 GCA_035483315.1 Puia sp.
TTGACCGATGACCGATTTAAAAAATGGTCACCGTTTTTATTTAGGAATTTAGAATATAAACCCTAAGCTAAATAGTAGCAATTCCGATGAACGTAATCGTAAATCCCAAATCGTAATTCGTAAATAAAAAGGAATGGCAGATGAGCAAATAAAAACAGACCCGTACGCAGCCGTAAGAATACGTGAATTCAGGAATCTAATTGCCGCGCGTTTTACATTTGTAATGGGTTTGCGGATGATGAGTACAACGGTTGGTTGGTGGATCTATAATTTAACGAATTCTCCACTTGCAATTGGCATTGTCGGACTATCAGAATTTGTTCCGGCAATTTCATTTGCGTTATACGCCGGGCACGTAATTGATAACAGTGAAAAAAGAAAAATGATTTTGCGTGGGCTGGCTCTTTATCTCACTGCTGCAATCATTTTACTTTTTCTTTCCACATCTTTGATTAATCAAAATTTCGGCAATCATGTAATAGCCATTTGTATTTACACAGTAATTTTCGGAACAGGAATTATCCGCGCATTCACCGGCCCGGTTTTTAATGTGATATTGGCGAACATCGTTCCCAAATCATCTTTACAAAATGCAACCACATGGAACCAGGGAGCATTTCTTTCGGCATCAGTAACTGGTCACGCGACTGCAGGATTTTTAATTGCGATGTTTAATAACACGGGCACATTAATAGCCATAGTGATAATGATGACAACATCATTAATAATTTTATTTCAGTTAAAACCCAAGCCATCAATCAATGAACGCGGCGAAAAGAAAACATGGGACAGTGTTAAAGAAGGTCTTGCTTTTGTATTCAGAACAAAAGAATTATTGGGTGCAATTTCTCTCGATTTATTTGCCGTATTATTCGGTGGCGCAGCGGCGATGGTTCCGGTTTATGCGCGGGATATTTTAAAAGTCGGCCCGCAGGGTTTTGGTTTTTTAAACGGTTCGTCCGACATGGGCTCAATATTAATTGTCATCCTGCTCACCTTCTACCCTATTAAAAATGGACAAGGAAAAAAATTATTATTTGCCGTTGCGGGTTTCGGAACATGCATTATTATTTTCGGAATTTCAAAATTATTCTGGCTTTCTTTCGGCGCATTAATGATCAGCGGAATGCTCGATGGAATAAGCGTTGTAACGCGCGGCACTATTATGCAATTAAAAACTCCGGATAATATGCGCGGCCGCGTGATGAGTGTAAACTCCATGTTCATCAATTCCAGCAATGAACTTGGGCAATTTGAAAGCGGTGTTGCTGCAAGATTATTAGGCGTTGTCCGCTCCGTTGTTTTCGGCGGATGCATGACATGGTTGGTTGTAGTAACAACATGGTTCAAAGCGCCGAGTTTGAGAAAGATGGAATATTGAGCAATTGAAATCTCACGCAAAGGCGCGAAGAAGCAAAGATGCAAAGATTTCTTTGCGACTTATTTTACTTTGCGCCTTTGTGTGAAATAATTTTTTTGTACCGGGATGCATTGCTACTATTAAGCATCGTTGCGTCGCACTCGTGTACGGCAACAATTAACTGAGCGGTGGTTTACAAACGGCAACTTGCAAATATTTTAAAGAAATTTCTCGCAAATGTGCAAAGAAGCAAAGATTCTTCGCGCCTTAATTACTTCGCGCCTTAATTACTTTGCGCCTTTGCGTGAAATAAAAAATCCGCCTCTCTTCCGGCTTCGTACCGCCGGCTTCAAACTTCCAATTTATTTTTACGTACTAATTAGTAACTTTCTATTATCAACTAAAATCTTTTTATGCAACGCAGAATTTTTCTCCGCAACACATCGCTCACATTTGGAGCGCTTTCATTACTCAACACAAAACTTTTTGCAAACATGATCAAAGAAGATCCGTGGAAAATGAAAATGCTTCGAAATAATGTCGGAATATTTACAGAGAAAGGTGGAACAATCGGTTATTTATTAACTGACAAAGGAATTGTTGTTGTTGATGCAGAATTTCCGGAACAGTCTCAGCATTTAATTGACGCATTAAAAAAACAAAGTGATAAATCCTTCGAACTTCTTATTAATACGCACCATCACGGAGATCATACATCCGGAAATATTTCTTTTAAAGGAATTGTAAAAGATGTTGCTGCGCACACAAATTCATTAGCAAATCAGCAAAAAGTTGCCATCGCTCAAAAAACAGAAGACAAACAATTATATCCAAACATCACTTATGATGATTCATGGAAATATTCAATTGATAAGGAAACCATTCAAACATATTATTTTGGTCCCGCTCATACAAATGGCGACAGCATCATTCATTTTCAAAATGCAAACATTGCGCACATGGGCGATCTGATGTTCAACCGCCGTTGGGCTTTTATTGATCGCAGTGCAGGAGCTTCTGTAAAAAACTGGATCACTGTTTTAGATAAAGCGCTCGGCACTTTTGATAATAACACCATTTTTATTTTCGGTCATGCATTTGATCCGGAAAAAGTTACCGGCAATAAAGATGATCTGAGAGCGATGCAAAACTATCTCGCCAAAATGCTTGACTTTGTTGAACATGAAATTGCAGCCGGCAAATCGAAAGATGATATTTTAAAAGAAAAAACGATTCCGGGAGTTACCGAATGGCAGGGAGATGGCATTGAGCGCGGGTTACAGGCTACGTATGAAGAATTAACGGCGCAGAGTTAGAAGTAAATTTATATTAAACCTTAGATTCATGAAATATATTTTGCTCTTACTTGTTTTCATTACAAGTAATTTAAAATCTCAAACGGTTTTACAATTTGATAAAAGATTTGTAGAATGTGAGGATAGATGGGTTGCTTTTCAAATGGACAAAGAACAGCTCATATCCTTATGGTTTTATTTACATTGACGCGCAAGCTGGATTGACGCTTAACTATGAAGGCAGTTTTAAGATAACACAAACAGGCGTTTTTATTCCTAAAAAGCTTGACAGAACAAATGTCAAAGTAAGACTTCAAGCAAATAAAGTTCTCGTTGCATTCGTTCCTGAAAATAAATTTGGAGAACTTCAGATTTCAGGAATTCCGGAATGGTTGAAATTTTATAAAATCGACAACTCATCAGTTGAAAGACTTTATCATTGGGGCTTTTTGTACAATGGCTGGGATGAATGTGCAAAGGCTTTGACCTATCTCAAAAAAGCTCAAAAAATAAATCCAAAGTTCAAAGGTCTTGAAGTTGAGCTTGCGTTTTCTTACAATTGGCTTAGCCAGTTTGATAAAGCGATAGTGGTCTTGCAAAACGCACTTGAAACTAATCCTACTGATTCTTACATTAATAAGGAGTTAATTTATGCTCAAATAAAATCGGACCAACTAGACAAAGTTGCCGAAAGTTGCAAAAAAGCAATAGCTGTATGCACGGATAAATCTTATAATGGTGAAAATTGTTACAATCTTTTATACAACTACTATAAAAAAAAGGATAAGAAGAATTTTTTTTTATGGCTCGACGAAACAAAAAAATGGACTTCCGGCAAAACTAATTTGACAAATAGTATTAAAAAGATGCAAGGAGAACTTTCGGAATAGATATTCCGGTCAACATTATTTCACAATCTTAGAAGCAACAAAAGAAAATAACCCAAGCACTAAACCAAATGCAATTCCAAATGGCAATCCCAAAACTGTCATTGTAATGCGTTCATGATCTTTCATCATCGGCGGCATGCTTGCGATCATTTCCATGTATTGTGGGTGATTGGGAAGATATGTTGACGCAAACAAAACATGCGCAGCAGTAATCCACACACTATTAAAAATAGAAATCAAAAATCCGTGTAAAAAATATTTCCCGGGAGCTTTTTTTGCTACAATATAAGCGATGATAATAAACACAACGAGCCAGACATAGGGCTCTGTATTTTGTGGAATTAATGAGATAGTGGCAATTGCCATGATAAGCCCGAAGATTGAAAGTTGGAAAATTAATTTCCAGTTAATGGTATTCATAAAACAGTTTTTGGTTAATGAAAGTTACGAAATCCGCAACACGCATAAACTTTTACAATCTTTCTCAAGGCTCAAAGGCATAAGTTTTCATAAGTTTAATATTCAAGGGATAAGAGATAATGGAAAACGGACAAGGTCTTAAAAACTATTTGTACGACATCGCGCTGAGTCCTAAATATTTTCTTACCAAACTCATTTGCCCGATGTGATAACATTCGTG
>DATHPY010000121.1:0-7508 GCA_035483315.1 Puia sp.
TATTTCGAAGGCGTCCTTCCATTTAACTGGCGCGGTTGGTGGGATTATGGTACAGGTGCACTCGGCGATATGGCTTGTCATATTATGGCTCCTGCATTTGCAGTGCTTGGTCTTGGTTATCCAATTTCTGCGGAGTGCAGTGTTGCAACAAAATATATTGAGAATTGGCACAAAGCATATTTTCCGGATAGTGGTCCGATCGCTTCGCACATCACACTAACTTTTAAAGGGCAAAATGGTAAACCCGATGTTGAATTGCATTGGATGGATGGCGGCATTCAACCAACACGTCCAAAAGAATTAGGACCAAATGAAGTAATGGGTGATGGTGGAAATGGCGCAGTTTTTTATGGTACGAAAGGAAACATGATGTGTGGCACTTATGGAGTTGATCCGAAATTATTACCAACATCAAGAACAAACGAAGTAAAAGTTCCGCAAACAATTGCGCGGGTTCCCAATGGCGATGAAGGTCACTATGCCGCCTGGGTTGAAGCGGCAATTGCTGGATACGGAACTGACAAAGCAAAAAATCTCAGTTCAAATTTTGATATTGCCGGCCCACTTACTGAAAGCGTGTTGATGGGGAATCTTGCCATCCGCAGTTATGATATTCAAAAGAAAAACGGGAATGATATTAATTATCCCGGTCGCTTTATCAAGTTATTATGGGATGGACCAAATATGAAGATCACCAATTTCGATGATGCTAATCAGTTTGTGAAAAGAACCTACCGCGAGGGATGGAGTCTCGGCGTGTAAAAAACAATTTTCTTATTTATTAATTCCCGAAAAATGAAAAAGAAAGATCAACTTAATAATTCGCGCAGAGCATTTTTGCGCGACAGCTCATTAGCCGCAGCAAGTTTTTTTATTATTCCGCGTCATGTTTTAGGTCGCGGTTTTGTTGCGCCAAGTGATAAATTGAATATTGCCGGTATTGGCGCCGGTGGAAAAGGCGAAAGCGATCTTGCTGAATTTTCAAAAAGCCCAAATGCCAACATCATTATTTTGTGTGATGTTGATGACAGGCAGATCACTGCTTCTGTTAAGCGTTTTCCCATTGCAAAACGTTATAAAGATTTTCGTGAGATGCTCGACAAAGAACACAAGCATATTGATGCAGTGTCTGTTTCTATACCTGATAATGTTCACGCGGTCGCGGCAATTTCTGCAATGCAACTTGGCAAACATGTATATGTACAAAAACCATTAACGCACGATATTTACGAAGCGCGTATGCTCACTGAAGCGGCGAAGCGATATAAAGTTGTTACGCAAATGGGCAACCAGGGCGCGTCTGGTGATGGTGTGCGTTTGATGCAGGAATGGTACAACTCCGGAACTATCGGTGATGCACATACGATAAAAGTCTGGACCAACCGCCCCGTGTGGCCGCAGGGAACCGGTTATCCCAAAACAACAGACGAAGTTCCGAAAGAACTCGATTGGGATCTTTGGTTAGGACCGGCACAGGTACAGGATTATCATAAAGAATTTGTTCCATTCAGCTGGCGCGGTTTCTGGAATTTTGGAACGGGTGCTTTGGGAGATATGGGTTGTCATTTAATTGATCCCGCTTTTAAAGTAACCGGACTTGGTTATCCTTCCGAAGTGGAATGCAGCACGGTGAGTATTTATGAAAAAATGTGGACGGCTGATTATTTTCCGGAAAGCTGTCCCGCAGCTTCTTCCATCAAATTAAGATTCCCCGGAAAAAATGGAAAGCCTGATGTAAAATTATATTGGATGGATGGCGGCATTACGCCCGAGCGTCCTGATGAATTAGGTCCTGATGAAAAAATGGGCGGTGGTGATGGCGGTGTTCTCATTGAAGGAACAAAAGGTAAAATGATGTGCGGAACTTATGGTGCAAATCCGCAACTGTTGCCACTTTCACGCACTAAAGAAGTTACAGTGCCGCAAACAATTGCGCGTGTTCCGGAAGGTCATTATGTGCAATGGATAAATGCGTGCATCGCAGGTTATGGAAAAAAAGAAGTGAGTTCGCCGTTCGAATATGCCGGTCCATTGTCGGAAACTATTTTGATGGGCAATCTCGCATTGCGCAGTTGGAATATTAAAGGCACAAATGGTCGTGGTTTCCCCGGAAGAAAAAAATTATTGTGGGATGCGGAAAACATGAAGATCACGAATTTCGACGACGCCAATCAATTTGTAAAAAGAGAATACCGCAAAGGATACGAAGTGACCTGGAAATAATTTTCTAATTACTCAATGTGAAAATGGCGCAATTTCTCAATTGAGAAATTGCAAGAAAATAAATTCTTTACTTAAAGTGAAACCGTAAAAGTTTCACTTTTTTATTAGTATCAACCTGATTCATCTAGTTGTTATACAAAAAGTCGAATTTTATTTTCATTTAAGAATATAAAGCGTTGAATAGTGATCAAAAGCTCAGGTCACAGTAGTGCAAAAGTTTCATCAGGGAACAAACCCGAAAACGGTCCGTCATCGTTTTTCTGGTTTTTTGGTTACTTTTTTTCCATAAAAAAAGTAACTATAAAAATGGGATTTGATATTTAAAATATTCAGTAGATAAAACTTAAAATATGCATTTTAAAAAACACTGCTTGTTGATCGTACTCTTTTTTATTTCATTGAATACATTTTCTCAATCATCACTCATCAATCCCAAATGGGAGAACGGTTTTTGGAAAGCAAAATGGATCGCACATCCGTCCGCATCTGGAAATGATTTCGGTGTTTTTCATTTCAGGAAAATCATTTCTTTGGATGAAAAGCCATCTTCTTTCATCATTGATATTTCTGCCGATAATCGTTATCGTTTGTTTGTGAATGGAATTTCTGTTTGCACTGGTCCTGCGCGCAGCGATCTTGCTAACTGGAATTTTGAAACCGTTGACATCGCTTCTTATCTTCAAAAAGGAAATAATATTATTGCAGCAACAGTTTGGAATTTTGCGGAGTATCGTCCCTATTCACAAATAAGTTATCAAACCGCTTTTATAATACAGGGAAATTCAGAAAAAGAATTTGTCGTCAATACTGATAAATCATGGAAAGTAATTCAGGATCTGGGATACTCGCCATTTCCAATTGACCGTACAAAAGTTCAAACATATATTGTAACCGCAGAAGGCGAAAAAGTTGATGGTAATAAATATGACTGGAATTTTGAACAACTTAATTATGACGACAGCAAATGGTCAAACGCAAGCCAGTTGTGGTACGCAGCCAAATCAAGAACTTACGGAACAGACGGAAATTGGATGCTTGTGCCAAGAAGCATTCCACTCGCAGAAGAATCTGCTCAACGTTTTGCATCAGTAAGAAGATCTGATTTGGAAAATAACAATTCGAATAATTATGCAGAATTTTTATCCGGCAGATCATCATTACAAATTCCTGCAAATAAAAAAGTAAAAATATTATTAGATCAGTCTCATCTTACTAACGCTTATCCACAAATAATTTTCAGCAAAGGAAAAAATGCGGGAATAAAATTGGTTTACGCTGAAGCATTGATCGATAACAATAGAAATAAAGGCAACCGCGATTCCATCGAAGGAAAAAAAATTGAAGGACTAGCCGACGAATTTGTTTCCGATGGCAGCGATAACAAAATGTACAGCCCGTTATTTTTCCGCACATTCAGATATCTGCAACTTGAAATTGAAACAAAAGACGAACCGTTAATAATAAATGATGTTCGAAGCATTTTCACCGGCTATCCATTTAAAGAAAACGCTGTTTTTAAAAGTGATAAAAAAGAAATTGATAAACTCTGGCAGGTCGGCTGGCGCACTGCAAGACTTTGTTCTGTTGATACTTATTTCGATTGTCCTTATTACGAGCAGTTGCAGTATGTCGGCGATACGAGGATCCAGGCGCAAATTTCTTTGTATGTTTCCGGCGATGACCGCTTAATGAAAAAGGCGATCAATGATATTGGCAATTCATTTATTCCTGATGGAATTACGCAAAGCCGTTATCCCTCGCGCGACATGCAACTCATTCCTACTTTTTCTTTGTGGTGGGTTTGTATGATCCACGATTTTTGGATGCATAGAAAAGATGATGCATTTGTTCAATCGCATCTCGATGGAATTATTCATGTTCTCGATTGGTACAAAAATCACATCGCTGAAAATGGAATGCTCGGAAGTTTATCATGGTGGCAATTCGTTGATTGGAGTTGGGATGGTGTTGACAGCATTCGCGTTGGCGGAGTTCCACCGGGCGTTAGCAAAGGAGGCTCTTCCATTGTTACCTTGCAGTTTGCATATACTTTACAACGTGCATCTCAATTAATGAACGCTTATGGAAAAAAACAATTGGCAGATGATTATAAAAAACTGGCACAATCGCTTGTTGAAACCACATATAGATTATGTTGGGATAACGATAAACAAATGTTGTCCGACACTTATGAAAAAAAAGAATTTAGTCAGCATGCAAATATTCTTGCCATATTAACTGACGCAATTCCTACAGTAGATCAGCAAAAATTATTAGCAAGAATAATTGCTGATAAAGAAATTACGCAATGCACGTACTACTTCAAATTTTACTTGTTTGAAGCGTTGAAAAAAGTAAAAATGGGAAATGATTTTTTGCCTTTATTGCAACCCTGGTATGAAATGTTGAACCGTGGATTAACAACTTTCGCGGAGCAACCTGACCCGACAAGATCCGATTGTCATGCATGGAGCGCATCACCTCTGTACGAATTGCTATCGCTTGTGTGTGGCGTCCGGCCTGCATCTCCGGGTTTTGAAAAAGTGTTGATAGAGCCTTATCCCGGAAATTTAAAATGGATTGATGGAAGTGTTCCGCATCCAAAAGGAAATATTATTGTTCATCTTGAAAATAATAACGGTAAAATAAATGGTACAGTTGATTTGCCCGAAGGGGTAACCGGAACTTTTGTATGGAAGGATAAAACTGTTGAATTAAAAGGCGGTAAACAATCAATTCAGTTATAGAAAAATTTTCACGCAGAGACGCGGAGTACGTGGAGAAAAATGATTGGTGTATTCCTCAGCGTACTCCGCGTCTCTGCGCGAAATCAACTCTTCTTAAACGCCGGATGAAACTGATGCAGCGTTTCTCTTAAATATTCCCTGTCAATATGCGTGTAGATTTCAGTGGTCGTAATGCTTTCGTGCCCCAACATTTCCTGAACCGCTCGCAAGTCAGCGCCACCTTCAACCAAATGTGTAGCGAATGAATGTCGGAATGTATGCGGCGAAATATTTTTAGTGATACCTGCTTTCTTCGCCAGGTCTTTCAGCATTAAAAAGATCATTACCCTTGATAATTTACTTCCTCGGCGGTTTAGAAAAAGAATATCCTCACTGCCTCGTGTAACGGGTATGTGTACACGAATTTCATTCTTATAAATATTAATGTATTTAACTGCCGAGTCTCCGATCGGCACCAATCTTTCTTTATCTCCTTTGCCGATGACACGAATAAAATTTACATCAAGATATAAGCAGGACAATCGCAAATTGATCAGCTCCGTCACGCGTAACCCGCAACTGTACAGCGTTTCAAGTATTGCTTTATTTCTTCCGCCTTCAGCTTTGCTTAAATCAATTTGGGCAATTATACTTTCAATTTCTTCAAACGAAAGCACATCGGGTAACTTTCTTTGCAGCTTCGGCGCTTCTAATAAAACTGTCGGATCTTTTTTTACAATATTTTCTATCACACAATATTTGTAAAAAGAACGCATGCCCGAAATTATCCGCGCCTGAGATTTTACTGAGATACCCAATTCAGCGATCCATTTTATAAAATGCTGCAGGTCTTTCAACTCAATTTCAGCAGGCGTTTTCATGGAATTTACATGCAAAAGAAATTGTGTAAATTTTTCCACGTCGAGCATATATGCTTCAACGGAATTATCCGATAAAGACTTTTCCAACTGCAGATACGACTTATAACCTTTCTTATATGCTTCCCACATGCAACAAGTTTAAAATTAAATGCGTGAATTATGAAAATTTTCTTTGTTGCTACTGCGCTTTGAAGCATATTTGCTATTCTTACAAACATTCATGGAAGCAATCAATTTACGTTCTTTCAAACAAATCGTTCGCCGCAACAAACGTCGTGTAAAAAGTTTTTTATCAAGGCTGGAAAAAAAACCTTTTCGCGGGTTGGATAAATTTGTCACTGAAGCAGATAAAAATATTTGGAAGGAAGTGGATTGTCTTTCCTGCGCCAACTGTTGCAAAACAATGTCGCCGACGTACACAAAAACAGATGTGAAAAGAATTTCCAAACATCTCGGCATGACGCAAAAAGCGTTTCGCGAAAAATGGTTGTACAAAGATAAAAGCGGTGACTGGATGAATGTAAAACAACCCTGTCAGTTTCTCGATCTCAAAACAAATATGTGTTCTGTTTATTCCGTGCGCCCGCGCGACTGTGCCGGTTTTCCGCATCACACCAAACGCAGAATGGTGGACTACATGCACATGTACAAACAGAATATTGAATACTGTCCCGCAACATTCAAAGTGGTTGAAAAAATTATGGAGAAAGTAAACAGCGGCGTATAGTTTTTATTTTAGTTTTTAGATTTTACTTCTTCATTTTAGTTTTTCTTTTTTGTTACCAGCATTTGTCCTCTCCTCAGCATCGTTGCGTCGCATTATGTTCATCGGTTGTGCTACTATTAAGCTCTGGTTTCAATTTCTAAATCTCTAATTAATTTTTTAAACCACGGAGTCACAGAGAGCACAAAGTTGCACAGAGAATCTCTGTGTTCTTTATGACTCTGTGGTTCAATTTAGCGAATAAGGAGATTTGATATTTTTTGAGAGGCAGGTTTTAATGTTATAAATTTATGTTTGGATGCAATTTTGTGACCGCCGTTGTTTATATTCGTGTACCCATGTGCGTTAGCTTCACTACCAACTAAATTAAAATAAAACAAACTTGTATGAGCACCGAATTGATCGGACTTCTCGCCAACCTTGCACTTGCTTTATCATTTATCGTCGGGCTTGTATTTGGTATTCTCCAGGTTAAAGCAGCAGCTCGCGATCGCAAGGAGCGGTTAACACTCGATGCGCTTCGTAATTTTCAAACGCGCGAATTTTCGGAGATCATGTTTCGTACCAGTGCGTATCACATACCTTCTACATTGGAAAAATGGCAACAGCTTCCCGTTAATGATCAGATTATGTTTCTTCAGTTCCTGCAGGAAATGGAATCATTGGGTATTCTTGTTGCAGAAAAATTTATTAATATTGATCTTGTTGATAAAATACTTGGCTCATTTGTCACCACTTCGTGGGAGAATTTAAAACCGGTTATAGTTGATATCCGCGAAAAAAGAAGTGATCCATTTCTCAGCGAATATTTTCAATGGCTCGCAGAGCGGCTTACTAAGCGAATGGAAAGGAATCCACGCAAGCCATTTCATTCAATAAATAATAAGTAATAGAACTTCAAATGAACGGCATAACAATATGACAAAACAAGACAAACCTGCATTAATTCTTATA
>DATHPY010000122.1:0-5474 GCA_035483315.1 Puia sp.
TCGCTGCAACAATTTCATTCGCCAATTTATCAGCCATACTTCTTCCATTCCTCTCCCGGCTGTAACGAATAAGCCATTTCATACTCAATGAAATCTTTCTGTCTGCACGAACTTCAGCAGGAATCTGGAAAGTTGCGCCACCGATACGACGGCTGCGAACTTCCACACTTGGAGTAATGTTACCTAAAGCTCTTTTCCAAACTTCATATCCATTTTCGCCGGTTTGCTTGGCAACTTTTTCCAGTGAATTGTAAAAAATAGTGTAGGCGCCATTCTTTTTCCCCTGCCACATTATATTATTTACGAAACGTGTTACCTGGATGTCGTTGTATTTTGCATCAGGAGCGAGTGGTAGTTTTTTTGCCTGCGATTTCCTCATTTTTCTATGAAATTATTTTATTATTATTTTTTTGCTGCAGATTTTTTCTCTCTTTTTGTTCCGTATTTAGAACGGCTTTTTTTGCGGTCTTTTACTCCAGCAGTATCCAAACTTCCACGAACGATGTGATAACGCACACCTGGCAAATCTTTAACACGACCGCCACGGATCAATACGATTGAGTGCTCCTGCAAATTGTGACCTTCGCCGGGAATGTATGCGATAACTTCAACCTTATTTGTCAAACGAACTTTAGCCACTTTGCGCAAAGCCGAGTTTGGTTTTTTGGGAGTTGTTGTATAAACTCTTGTACACACACCTCTGCGCTGCGGGCAGGAATCAAGCGCTCTTGATTTGCTTTTTGCGCGAATTATTTCTCTTCCTTTTCTTACTAACTGCTGTATTGTAGGCATTAAACCTGTTTTATTTTAGGACGGCAAAGGTAAAATGCTTGGGGTGAAAAACCAAATTAAAAATGAACAATGCATAATGAACAAGGAATAATTGTGGATAACCCTCCTACTCGCCACTCACTACTCGCCATTTTCCCTATTACACTTTGAACAACCAATTATGTTTATCTTCTTTTTTTCCTTCACGTATTTCAGCAAGCGTTTTCTTTATTTGCGGCGCAGTTTTCCAGGTGGTGGTATCAAAATGCATTACAAAATCGCGGTATTTTAATTCTTTTATGGGAGAAATTGTAGCGGCTGTTCCTGTCCCAAAAACCTCTGCTAATTGTTTCTTTTTGTAAGCGTCAATGACCTCGTCAATATTTATTTTTCTTTCTTCAATAGTAAATCCCAATTCTGTCAAAATATTGATAACCGTATTTCTTGTAACGCCGTCCAGAATAGTTCCTTCATCAAGCGACGGAGTAATTGCTTTATTTCCGATTATAAAAAAAACATTCATTGTTCCCACTTCCTGCAACCATTTATGCTCAACGCAATCCGTCCATAAAACCTGGTCGTATCCCTGTTGTTTTGCAATGGCAGTGGGGTACATGCTTCCGCCATAATTGCCGGCATTTTTTGCAAAGCCAACTCCACCCGGTGCTGCGCGTGAATATTTTTCTTCTACATAAATTTTCATCGGGTTTGCATAATAAGGACCAGTCGGACTTAATAAAATAAGAAATTTATAAGAATCAGATGCGTGCACACCTATGGAAGTATCGGTTGCAATCATGAGTGGTCTTATATACAAAGAATAATCTTCTTTTGCAGGAATCCAATCCTTATCTATTTCAATCAGCATGCGCATTCCTTCAATAAAAATTTCTTCAGGAATCACAGGCATCTGCATTCTTTCTGCAGATAAATTAAATCGTTTGAAATTATCGTAAGGACGAAATATAAAGGCCTCGCCATTTTTATTTTTGTACGCTTTGATGCCTTCAAAAATTGCCTGTCCATAATGCAAAGCAACTAATGATGGCTCAATCACTAACGGTTGATATGGCTTGATGGAAACCGATTCCCAATTTCCGTCCACATAATCAGCTTCCAGCATGTGGTCAGAAAAATATTTTCCAAAAGGAAGATTATTAAAATCTGTTTCGTGAATTTTGCTACGTTTTATTTTTGTGATCTGTATATCCATCGTGTCAATCATAAATCATATTTTTACGTCGTAAAGAAACAAAACATTATTTATTGAAGCAAAGAATCCATCACAAATATACTAACAATTGTTAGCATGAGTCTTGACAACATTCACCTCTCGGAAAAAATCACTTCCACGTTATATAAAGACGTTCTTGTTGATGCAAAAAAAAATGAAAATGTTTTTCCGCGTTATAAGTTTTTAGGAAATAACCAAAAGCAAATAACTATTGTTGTACAATCGCACAACGCGGTTTTTATTGAAGAAAAACATTTATCATTCATTACAAAAATGCTGGAAGCTTGTAAAATGAACATCGGAGATATTGCTTTGGTGAGCCACACAAACACACCAGTTATCATTCAACAACTAAAACAACAATTGCAACCGCAAACGCTGATTCTTTTCGGGATTGAATCAGTTGACATAAAATTGCCATTTAATTTTCCGCAATTTAAAACCCAGGATTATGACGGCTGCACTTATTTGTGTGTTCCATCATTAAATGAACTTGATTCGGATGTGCCAGAAAGCAAATTATTGAAAAGCAAGTTGTGGGTTTGCCTGAGAAAATTATTCGAAATCTGAATTTCATTGTTGCCACAGATTGCACAGAAACACAGATTGCAACTTGTTTTTTCTGTGTTTCTGTGCAATCTGTGGCTATTTCTTTACTTTTAAATTTTTACTTTTTTTTTCTATGACGGAATTAATTTTTGCAACAAACAATCAGCACAAGGTTGAAGAATTAAATTTTGCGATTGGCGATAAGATTAAAATAATCAGTTTGAAAGATGCTGGGATTGATATTGATATTCCGGAACCTCATGAAACATTGCAAGAAAACGCATCTGAAAAATCGAGAACAATTCATCAGTTAACCGGAAAAAATTGTTTTAGCGAAGACACAGGACTGGAAGTTTTTGCATTAAATGGTGAGCCTGGCGTAAAAAGTGCGAGATATGCCGGGGAAAATAAATCCTTTGAAAAAAATATTGAAAAGTTATTAAAAAATTTAGCTGACAAAAAAAACAGGACTGCGCAATTCAGAACAGTGATTTCATTAATACTTGATGATAAAGAATGTTTTTTTGAAGGAATTTGCGCCGGAGAAATAATTTCCGAACAACGCGGAAAAAACGGATTTGGCTATGACCCGGTTTTTATACCGGAAGGCCTCAATCGAACATTTGCTGAAATGGAACCCATAGAAAAAAATTTGTACAGCCACAGAAAAAAAGCCGGCGATAAACTGATCACATTTTTACAGGAATATTATGGCAAGAATTAAAATTGATATGCCGGAACATTTTTCGTTTATAACGTATATGCATATACGTATAACTGATTTGAATTATGGCGGCCATGTCGGCAATGATATCGTATTGTCAATCATTCATGAAATACGGGTTCAATTTCTGCAACATTACGGTTATAAAGAATTCGAACTGGAAGGCACTGGATTAATAATGAGCGATGTTGCGATTGAATTTAAAAATGAAATTTTTTACGGAGATAAAATAAAAGCATCCATAGTTGCAGGAGATTTTTCAAAAGTCAGATTTGAAATTTTTTACAAGCTGGAAAAAGAAACTGCAGAAAAAAATATTTTAGTCGCAAATGCAAAAACCGGAATGGTTTGTTATGATTATACAGCTAAGAAAATCGTAAATGTTCCTTTCAAAGTAATTGAGAAGTTGAAGTATTAAATTGTTTTATTGTTGAATGGTTAAATTTTTATGGAGCTAAAAAATTAAGCCTAACAATTAAACAATCCGACCATTCATGCATCATTCCAAATTCTCCAGCTTTCTTCAGCCTGAACTATAAGCATTTCATGTCCGTTCTTAATTGTCGCTTTGTGTTCTTTCCCTTTTTTTAAAAAAGATGTTTCGGCGGGATTATAAATGAGATCAAACAAGTAATGTTTATCACTTAAAAATTGATAAGGAATTTTGGGATATTCATCAACGTTAGGATACATGCCAACCGGCGTTGTATTTATAATGAGCAGATTTTGCTGAATTATTTCTTTAGACAAATCCTCATAACTTAAAAAAGAATTATCATTAGCATTTCTGCTTACAATAGAAAACTGAATATCTAATTTTTGCAAAACATATTTCACCGCTGCTGTAGCTCCGCCATTCCCTAAAATCAATGCGCTTTTGTGATAATGTTTTAAGCCAGGAACAAGCGTTTTTTCAAATCCAATAATATCTGTGTTGTAACCAATTAATTTCCCATCGTGGATGCGAATGCAATTGCATGCATCAATCGGCAGATTTATTTTTTCATCCAAATAATTAATAACGGATTGTTTGTACGGAATGGTAACATTCAATCCAAGCAAACCCGGATTATTTCCAATGACCTGGTCCAATAAATTAATTGATGGAATAGAAAAATTCTCATACTCAGAATCCAAAATATTTTCCTTTTTAAATTTTTCAGAAAAATATTTTTGAGAGAATGAATGGCTTAACGAGTATCCTATCAAGCCAAATTTTCTCATTTCGATTCTTTTTTATTAAGAAATAAATGAAAAGTATCTCCACGCAAACCAACCCGCATGGATTCAAGCGGAATAACTTCTGATGGTGCAATATTTCCCAAATTCACATTGCAACCTATCAACTCAATAAAATATAATTGCTGGGATTTTTGAGGTGCTTCCCAAAGAATTTTTTCTTCCGGTATCTGCGTAAGAATTTCCTGAACAAGTCCTTCTCGCACTTCACCGCTTCCGCGATAAATACCAACATTGCCTGCTTCTCTTGCTTCCGCAATGACATATGTGGAACCCGCATTTAATTCAGCGCGCATTAATTCAATCCATTTGTAAGGCGGAATAATATGCTCCGCATCTTTGCTTCCCACTTCACTCAAAACCGTTCCATATTTCGTAAGTTTTTCAATGTACCCGCATTTTTCTGCGTGAGGAATATCAATGGAGCCATCACTAACTTCCATATACGTAATTCCGTATTCTTTGCAAACACTCAAATAATCATCAAATTGATTTCTTATAAGAAATGCTTCGAAAAGTGTTCCGCCAAAATAAACCGGAATATTGTAAGAAGCATAAACATCAATCTTGTCGCGCAAATTCGGTGTAACAAAAGAAGTTCCGAAACCAAGTTTCACAATATCAACATGTGGATGAGAAATACTTAAAAAATTTTTCGCTTCTTCAGTGCTCAGTCCTTTGTCCATTACCATGGTAATTCCGCTTTTTCTCGGCTTTGGAATACGTTCAGGAATTTGGGTTAATTTAAAATTCATCATAAAGTTCAATTTCTTTTAAAACAGGTTGGGCGCAAAAATAAGAATATGAGAGCAAGAAACAAGGAGCAATAAAAAAGGAACAAGCGACAAGGAACAAGAATCACGTCCTCTATTTACTATTAACGCTTATTTAAAAAGATTTTTTCTTTTTGTAACGTGCAATTACATCAACCACGGATTGATATTGCAGAATAACAGG
>DATHPY010000123.1:0-2873 GCA_035483315.1 Puia sp.
GGTAAGATCCGGTTCATTCCATACTTCAAAATAAGTAAAATAGGGTCCGATGGATTGAACAACATCATAACAATATTTTGCCCAAACATTACTTGTATTGATTGATCCATCACTGTTAAATGCAGCATTATACAATCCATTCGGCAACCACGAACGTGCGCCGTTGCTTGCAGTAGCAGTGCTTTGTCCGGTATAAGTTGGGCCCGCAGTTGCATCAAGAAAAAAAGTGCTGTTCCTCATTCCTTTTGTTGAATAAGGATATTGCAATCTTGCTTCGTAAGTGCTCATACCATATTGCACATAATACTGAACAGAAACGGTAGAACGTGCAGCGCGCGCGCCACCTGCGTACATCAGATCATAAATTTGCTGATCTGTATATTGCGAACCATAATATCCGGGATTTTCTCCCAACTGAAATTGCGCATGCGCCGTTGAAAAAAATGCTAACAATAAAATTGTGGAAGAAAAAACGCGAAGAGCAGAAGTATTGGCAAAGCAATGGCATGCCATATTCCTTAGAGCATAGACAAAAGATTTCATAGCCTTGGAATTATTAGTTTACAAGTGACGATAAAAATGAACAGTATTTAGTTCTTAGTGTGGAGGAGGCGACAGGATTTCGGTGATGGTGTTTTTGGATAAGAATTGTAAAGAGAAACTCTTATTCAAATTTCTTGCCAAAAATTAAATGCTGCGCGTTTTGTTTTGTTAACGCAAGGTTAGATATGTGTAGCCGTTAGTATAACTCTTTGATATGATTAATGCTTCGCGGTTTTTTTTAAATTTTTATTTTTATTTATTTCTGCGTCTGCCGCCATAAATAATTCTTCTGGCTTGATATCCAATTCAACAATTTTGTCTTTATCGTAAAAATACTTAGTCAGTCCAATAAATTTTTCTGATTGAGCAGAACCCCGGCAATTTCTTTTAAACGCAAGAAAAGAATTATGCCCTGTCTTCTGTTGCAATTCTTCTTTGAAAATCATGCGTATCTGTATTTAACCTGTTTCTGATAAAAATATTTTTTTGATCGTTTGAATTTTGTATTTCAAAATCCTTTTTACTCAATGCTATTTGCTTTATTCTTTTATACGAATTATATTTTGTAAAAAGAATGACGAATGTTAATGAGAGAGAAATTATTATCATGCTGAATAAGAACCCCATTTTGTAAATAAGGATTATCACTGAACTGCTGCTTAATATTGCAGAAACACCTATAATTAATAATGAAAAAGACTTCCTCATATTTTTTTTTATTACATACCTCAATAAATCAAAAAACCTGCCTGTAAAAAAATCAATTGAAAATGAATGGGTTCGTGGAAAGCCCTCGCTCAGACGAAAAAATAAATGTGGAATTTTGGGAAATGATTTCAACAATTAACAATAATAGTTTCTTTAAGAAATATTTTGAATAGCAGAAGAAGCAACCAACAGCATGCTATTTGAATTACCTTTTTCATTAAACAAAAAAGGGCCAAGATAGAAATCTAGCCCCGTTTTAAAATCCAATATCCTATGAAAAACCAAATACAATAAGGCAAATGGCATTCCAAAATTATTTTAGCTTTAAAACACATTTTTTATGCAGATTTCTTTCCGTTATTGAAGCAGTTTGTTTCATTTTAGGAAAAAAATCATTATCTCAAAAATGAAATAGATAGATTTTTTAAAAAACTATTCCTGGCTATGATACGAACTGATGGTTATTGCTTTTCCATTTTCATCGAGCGTGATCACGTCTGCCGCCATGCCCGAAGCGCCTGTTCGATAAATTAATACAATTCCGTTTATACCATTTAGCACGCCAAGCAATTCAAATGACGTGTGATTAATATCTTCAAAACCTTTTAAAAAATGTTTTCTCAATGCTTCCTTGCCTGTTATTTTTCCTGTTGCAATGTTCCATCTCTTTACAATCGTTGGACTTGACAGCTCAACATTTTCGTGGTAATGGTTCATCAATCTTTCAATGTTCCTGGAGTTCCAGGCGCTGAGCCAGTCTCTTACCAATTCCATCAATTTATTTTTCGAAATCATCTCAGGTTTTACAATGAAAGCGCAACAAACATGCCTGTTAAATCAGAATAATAAATTAATGGACTATAATTAGAATTGAAGTAGAAAAACAGAATTGAATCAATTGGCGGAAAATGATCTTATGCTTTTTTATTGAATAATTCTTCAGCATATTTTTGTAACGCAACTTCCCATGCCGAGTGAGCAAGTTCCCATTCGGATTCCGCCACTTTCAATTTATCCCTGAAGGCATCATCGGCTTCGTGTTCGGCAAGCTCTTTTTCCATTTGCATGCATAATGCATATTTGTTAACGGCGTCTGCGGATAATTCATCGACTACATTATGCTCCATAAAAATTAATTAGGCTGTGGGGAAATATTGATTT
Organism: Puia sp.; assembly: GCA_035483315.1. GTDB lineage: Bacteria > Bacteroidota > Bacteroidia > Chitinophagales > Chitinophagaceae > Puia. Next base: position 2,413 of record DATHPY010000123.1, read on the forward strand.
CATTTCCTGCTTCTTCGTTCCACTTTTAAAAATAATTTCTCTACAACTTCATAACTGGCAACCACGGTCATAAAACTTTTCGATAAAAGCATGGCTAAAAAAGAATAAAAACCAGCTGCCATTGTTCTAAAAATATTTTTCGAGTGTTGCTGCAAAATATAGTAAGGTTTTAAAAAATGAGAACTATTCTATTCTATATCAAAGCCTGTTCCAAAAAATATTAATTCCTGCTTACCTGTAAAAGCCGTAAACCAATATCATAGTCCGCTAAAATGCTAAACAATAATCCTTTTAAAAAATTTGCGCAGCGCTGATCTGAAAAACAGCTGAATAAAACAGGAGGTTGCCCGATCTCTTCAAGCCAATGCTCGTGGTTAGTAGTATCAAAAAAAAGTGCGGAGCGATGAACGATCTTTTGAAACATTTCATCATTACAGAAAACAAATATTTCTTTTCTTCCA
>DATHPY010000124.1:0-4570 GCA_035483315.1 Puia sp.
ACGGTCAAAACGGGGCCGTTGGGTGGGTCTCAGGAATCTTCCCGGCGAAACTTACTAATTCGCCGGGAAGCAAAAGTAAAAAGAAAGAAAATGAGTTTTAAAAATAACATACGGAAAATACTTTTTGTAACGATATGGTGCATTGCCGGAGCAGGTATGCTTGTGTTACTCATTGCTGCAATCAATAAGCGAAACAGTAAAGCCTGCAAAGAATTTAAAATTGTTATCAGTGGAAACAGCAAACAATTATTTCTGAATAATAAAACAATAGAAAATATTATCACCGATAGCAACGCAATAAAACTTGAAGGCAAATCCATTTCAACATTTGATCTGAAAAACACAGAAGACAAACTGAAACAAAATGTTTGGGTGAAGAGCGCAGAATTATTTTTTGACAACAATGAAATGTTACGCATAAATATCACCGAGAGAGAACCTATTGCGAGAATTTTTACCGTTGGCGGCAACACATTTTATATTGACAGCAGCGGCACACAATTACCAGTTCCGCAAGGTTTGCCGGTGAAGTTACCCGTGTTTACAAGTTATCCTTATGAAAAAATAAAAACGCATGATGCAGACAGTGTTTTACTTAATGATATAAAAACAGTTGGTAATTATATTTTGAATGATTCCTTCTGGATGGCGCAAATTGATCAGATCGATATCACTTCATCCAAAACTTTTGAGATGACTCCGGTTGTAGGAAATCAGATAATTGAATTTGGCGATGGAAGTGATTACAAAGCAAAATTTGCACGGCTGTTTATTTTTTATAAAGATGTGTTGAGTAAAACAGGATTTAATAAATACTCAAAAATTAATGTACAATATAAAGGGCAAATTATTGGAACGAAGAAAGGTGGCGACATGATAAAATCTGATTCACTAAAATTTATTAAGAGCATTCAACAATTGATACAATCGGCGCAGCAAATACAATTAGATACGGCAAGGCAAAATATAAAACCGTTGGAAAATAATAGTCCGCAGGAACAGCTTAATGGTGATGAGGAATTTAGTAAGAATGAAAAAGATAGCGGCGGCAATAGGAAACAAGAGACAAGGATCAAGACACAAGGCGTGAAAAATAAGAAATGAAAAAATATGAAATAAGGAATGAGAAAGTGGTTGAACTGGGAGATTTGAAATGAGACCTGAAGATGAATAGAGAGATATCAGTACAAGAGCGCGACGCAAGGATGGTGAGGAGAGAACAAATGCCGGGAGAAAAAATTGATAATGGATAATTGACAATTATTAATGAATGTAAAACATAAAAAATCGTACATCGATTCACTATAAACAACAAAAACAAATAAGCTATGACTCACGAACAACCCATTATTGTTGGTCTTGACATTGGTACCACAAAAATTGCTGCTATTGCCGGAAGAAAAAACGAATATGGCAAACTGGAAATTTTAGGATTTGGCCGCGCTAACTCCAATGGCGTTAAACACGGGCAAGTGCTGAATATTGATGAAACAATTAAGGCGATCAAGATGGCGCTCGATAATTGTTACGCGTCAAATCCGAATCTCAACGTAACTGAAGTGTACGTTGGCATTGCCGGACATCACATTAAAAGTTTGCAAACGCGCGGCGATATTGTTCGTCAGAGTACAGACGATGAAATTACTCAGCGCGAAATTGATCAGCTCATTGCCGATCAGTACAAAACATATATTCCCGCCGGCGATCAGATCATTGATGTGATTCCGCAAGAATTTACGGTTGACAATTTTCAAAATATTCCAAACCCGATAGGATATGGCGGCGTAAAAGTTGGCGCAAATTTTCACATCATCACCGGCGATAAAAATGCAATCAGAAATATTAATCGCGCTGTTGAAAAAAGTGGGCTTGAAACAAAAGACCTGGTGCTGCAACCGTTGGCATCGGCAGCTGCAGTAATGGGACAAGAAGATCTGGAAGCAGGAGTTGCGATCGTTGACATCGGCGGTGGTACAACTGATCTTGCCGTTTTTTATGAAGGCATTTTGAAACACACTGCCGTTATTCCTTTCGGTGGAGAAAATATCAGTAACGATATTAAAACCGGATTGGGTGTTTTGAAAACACAAGCAGAGCAAATGAAAGTGCAGTTTGGTTCTGCGTTATCAAACGAAGCAAAAACAAATGCGTTCATCACCATTCCGGGATTGCGCGGAATGCCTGCAAAAGAGATCAGCGTAAAAAATCTTGCAAATATCATACAGGCGCGCATGAGTGAGATCATGGATTTTGTTGTTTATCATTTGAAACAAGTTGGTCTTGATAATAAAATGTTGAATGGTGGGATCGTGTTGACCGGCGGCGGTTCACAATTAAAACATTTAATTCAGTTAACAGAATATGTTACGGGATTGAATGCACGAATTGGTTTTCCTACTGAGCATCTTGCTGCAGGTCATATTGAAGAATTGGCGAAACCAACTTACTCAACCTGCATCGGGTTAATATTAAAAGGTTACAGTGATTATGAACATAACCGCAAACAATTCGAAACAGAATATAAAAAGATAGCTGTTCCGGACAATTTGAAAAAACAGGAAGTTGTTGAAGAGACACTTGCAACAGAAGAAATGATGCCCGGAGAAAAAATGAAAAGCAGAAAAGGCATGAAAGATTTCTGGGGCAAATTCAAGGACGGACTTATTGAAATATTTAAAGACGAAGAAGACCACGCATTGTAGTGAATAGCGAGTAGAAAATGGCGAGTAGGAAGTTTTATCCCACTAGCTACTAACTACTTGCTACTAGCCGAAAAAATTTACTAATCCAAAAAATTCAAAAATGATTCACTTTGATCTACCGAAAGAACAATCATCAATCATAAAAGTGATTGGTATTGGTGGCGGCGGAAGTAACGCTGTAAACTACATGTACAGCCAGAGCATTGAAGGTGTCAACTTCATTATCTGTAATACCGACGCACAGGCAATTGCGCAAAGCCACGTTCCTAACAAAATTCAACTTGGTCCGCATTTAACGCAGGGACTTGGAGCCGGCGCTAATCCTGACATTGGCCGCCAGGCAACTGAAGAAAGTCTTGAAGAAATAAAAAGAATTCTTGAAGTGAACACAAAAATGGTTTTCATCACTGTAGGAATGGGTGGCGGAACTGGAACCGGTGGTGCGCCGATCATCGCAAAAATTTGTCGTGACCTCGGCATATTAACTGTCGGTATTGTTACCACGCCATTTTCTTATGAAGGAAAGAAAAGACAGTTGCAGGCAGAAGAAGGAATAAAAGTGATGAAGCAATATGTTGATACTTTATTAGTGATAAGTAATGACAAATTGCGTCATCAATTCGGCAACCTGAAAATGAAAGAAGCATTTTCAAAAGCAGATAATGTTTTAGCAACTGCGGCAAAATGTATCACTGATGTCATCAACAGCACAGGACAAATAAATGTTGACTTTGCTGATGTTTGCACGGTAATGCGCAACGGTGGTGTTGCCATTTTGGGAAGCGCTCTTGCACAAGGCGAAACCCGCGCCAGGCAAGCAATTGAAGAAGCATTGAATTCTCCGTTATTAAATGATAATGATATCAGCGGAGCAAAGTGGATCCTTATAAATATCAATTCTTCCGAAGGTGAACATGAGTTTACAATGGATGAAGTGGAAGTGATACAAAATCATTTGTTATCACAAACCGGAGAAGATACAGATATTATTCTCGGACTTGGTTATGATAATAACCTCAACGAAAAAATAAGTATAACATTAATAGCAACCGGGTTTGAATACAAAGACCCGTTTGTAAAAACGCAAACAAAATCCCAACCTAAGAAAGAAGACAAAGTTGTTATGACTTTAAGCATGCCTGTAGAAGAAAAAAAATCAGACATCCGGCCTGCGCTTACCTCAACAAAAGACGAAACAACACAAGAAACGGCAATAGCTGCAACCGCAGTTGAACTATCGGAAGCGCTATTGCCAACACTTGTTGAAGAACAGATCGAAGAAACTTCAACGCCCATAGTGCTTTTTACTAATGAACAAATTAGTAAAAACCCTGTGGACAAAAAAGTGGAAAGAAAAGATGCGAAAGAAAAAATAGAATGGATATTTTCGCAAGACACTTCTACTTCATCTTCACAAAAAGAAAAAAATCCTCAAAAAAAGATTGAAACGAATTCTCCGGCATCTGCAGTGTCTGGAGGATACCTTGCAAGGCCGTCCAATATTTATGCAGAAGAACCGCGGTCGGAATATCAATCCACCCCCGAACACATACCTGTGAAGGAACCGATCTTATCTACCAGTGCGCCTGATCCGGCTCATGAAAATGATGAAACCACAGACATGCACCTGGTACTTAAAGAAGAAATTCCAGCGGCGGACGAGCCTCGGGCCCATCAAACGCAAAGTATTTCGATGGCGGAATTATCTGCTGAGGAACCTGCAATGCAGGACATGGCAGAAGAACAAAAACGCCGTGCAGCGGAGAGAATTCACAAGTTGCGCAACTTGTCATTCAATATCAACGCTGCCGATCCTAATAACGAGTTTGAATCTGTGCCGGCATATGTCCGCCGTAATTTGGAATTGT
>DATHPY010000125.1:0-2465 GCA_035483315.1 Puia sp.
AAAATAATTCTGCCTTTACTATCTTGTACCATTTCGTGGCAATCTTTCACGGGATATTTTGCAACATCTAACTGACTCCATTCCGTGTTAATGCGGTAACGTTTATTATTATGCCCGAGAATGATGTCTTCTTTTTTTGCAGCTTTTGATAATGATGGAAGATAGAGCAGTCCTGATGTTGCAACTGAAGTTTGTTGAATGAATTTTCTGCGGTTCATTTTATATTATTTATAATTCATATAAGGTTATTCGATTTGTCAACAACGAATTTATCTTGGATGGTTTTAATATTGTTCTTTTTTGCTTGTGCAAAAAAGAACCAAAAAAGCACACCCGAAAACGAAAACAGCCCGTTTTCGGGATCGTTTTTCAATTAAGCTTTTGTACTACTGTGATTTCAACTTCTGTAATTCTATTGTGCGCTTTCGATTCTATCATTCACTAATATTTCAAAAATAAATTTCTGATAATGATATTATTTTACGCGATCAATCCATTCACCACTTTGCCCGCAACATCCGTGAGGCGATAACGACGCCCCTGGTGTTTGAACGTAAGTTTTTCGTGATCCAATCCCATCAGGTAAAGTACGGTTGCATGAAAATCGTGCACATGCACCGGATCTTTGGTGATATTATACCCGAAATCATCCGTCTCGCCATATACGCCAGGCTTCACGCCACCGCCGGCCATCCAAATTGTGAAACAACGCGGATGATGATCGCGGCCATAATTTTCTTTAGTGAGTTTTCCCTGGCAATAATTTGTTCTTCCAAATTCACCGCCCCAAATCACGAGCGTTTCATCGAGTAAACCTCTTTGTTTAAGATCGGTAACTAATGCCGCCGATGCCTGATCCGCATCTTTTGCCTGTCCTCTTAATTCATTAGGAAGACTGCTGTGACTATCCCAACCCTGGTGATACAGTTGAACAAAACGAACACCACTTTCAGATAATTTTCTTGCCAACAAACAATTAGCAGCGAAAGTACCAGGCACTAAACATTCGGGTCCGTACAACTTGACTGTATCTTCGGGTTCCTTCGACATATCAGTAATTTCCGGAACGATGGTTTGCATGCGATACGCCATTTCGTATTGCTGAATTTTTGTCGTGATCTCCGGATCGCCAAATTCTTTAAGCGACATATCATTTAACTCAGCAAGTTTATCAATCATCTTTCTTCTATCCTGTCTACTCATTGATTCCGGATCATTCAAATATAAAACCGGATTTTCACCACTGCTGAATTGAACGCCCTGGTAAATGGAATCTAAAAATCCATTCGACCATAATTTTGAATACACGCCTTGGCCGTTGCCTTTTCCTTTTGATAATAATACACAAAAAGAAGGAAGATTTTTATTTTCGCTGCCAAGTCCGTAACTGAGCCAGGATCCCATGCTTGAGCGATTTCCCTGTTGTGCCCCGGTTTGAAAAAAAGTAAGCGCCGGATCATGGTTGATCGCTTCAGTGTACATGCTTTTTACAAAACAGAGATCATCCACTACTTTTGATGTATATGGCAAAACTTCGCTTAACCATGCCCGTGAGTCGCCATACTGATTGAATTTAAATACGGTTCCTGCCAATGGAAATTTTACCTGGTCTGCAGTCATACCGGTTAGCCGCTGACCATTTCGTATTGATGCAGGCAAATCTTCTCCCTGCATTTTTTGTAATAAAGGTTTGTAATCAAAAAGATCGAGTTGCGAAGGAGCGCCATTCTGAAATAAATAAATAATTCTTTTTGCACGTGGCGCAAAATGCGGTAATCCGACAACGGCAGATTCTTCTTCGCTGCCTTTAAATAAATCCGGAATAAGCAAAGAACCCAAAGCAACGCTGCCTAAACCAAGACTCATTCTTGACAAAAACCTGCGCCTGTTAATATTCAGACTGTGCTCGATAATTTCTTTTTCCATATTATTTTATTAGGTCTTTGTAATCGTTTCTTCCAGATTGTAAATGATGTTTATTACTTTAATAAGCGAAGCAGTATTATTAATGTCGATATTTTTGCTGATCGCATATTCACCTGTTGCTATTGTTTTTTCTGCACTTAATTTTTTTTGTGAGAATTGTTGAAGCTGATCGTTATAATAATCCTGCAATGTTTTTAATTCATTGGCTGAAGGTTTGCGGCAAACGATTAGACGAAATGCCTTCATAATTTTATCAGCAGTCGCAGTTTGTTCTATAGATAATTTTTCTGCCAGCGCGCGTGAAGCTTCCAATACAGTCGGATCATTCATCATGATCAATGCCTGCAGCGGCGTGTTTGTTTTTAATCTTCTCACTTCGCATTGATCACGATTGCTTGCATCAAACATTACCATTGAAGGAGGTGGCACGGTGAGTTTGATAAACGTGTACATGCCGCGCCGGTAAAGAGAATCACCATGATCTTGAATATATGTTGCCAGCACACCACGACCTGAAGTAGCGCTTTCCCAAAGTCCTT